>JASLRP010000515.1 GCA_030743915.1 SAR202 cluster bacterium
GGTGAACATTGTCTTCTGATTCCCAGGCACGGGGTTTTCTCGGACATACTCACTCAGAAGCTTTGTCATAGGGTCAGCCGCCAACAACTCGGGATCATCGTGGGGAAGTTCGATCAGGAGATAGAAACCGGCTACCTCTCCTCTTGGGTTGCGTGCGACTTTGAAGGACTGAGGATACCGACGCCACCAGGTCATAAGGCATTTGGCAGATTCTGGCCCATCATAACGATGGATTATTTCGGAAATGGCCTCTCCGTCGGTCGGCTCAGCAGGTTCAACAGAATATTCCTGTAACCCGCTTGGGAAGTACGCCTCTCTGAACAAAGGGTTGTCCAGCAGATAGAGCATATCCGCCGAGTATCCCCAGATTTCATTCCGACCAGCGGTGCGAGCCTCGATGCGAAGCTGTCGCCAGGCCGACCTTTTGAACTCACGGTATCGCGTGGGATCGGTTGATTTCAGGGCCGAGGAGATCGCATCCCTTACGGCGTCGTGCACGACGAGTCCCTCACCGTTGATCTCGGCGAAAGGCAGGTCCCTCAGCCGGTCCCATACGTCCTGTGGAGCAATATCAGGCAGCATCGCTTTGAGGAGTGACCGAGTAATCCGTCTCACCACCGCCGCCGCCTCTAGGCCCAGTCGGGTGATGGGGTCTTTGACTTCATTCAGGTAGAGACTTGTAAGCTGATCTATGATCCTCCGAACGGCCAATCGCTCGAAATCCATTTCGGGGCGCTCGTTCACAGCCGATGCGGCAAGCCTCAGCGCAAGGGGGTGTCCTCGCGCGAATCGGCTGATGCTCCTGGCTGTGGTTTCGCTGACGCCTGAAAGAGAGAGCAGTCTGAGGGCTTCTCCATCATTAAAGGGTTCCAGGAACACACTCTGGAATAGGCCAAGCCACTCTGGACTGGTCTGCCATGCGGTGGTAGGCGCATAACGTCCGCATAGCAATATCCTAACGTTGCTGCCAAGCCTGGGTATGAACTCCTGTCGCAGCCAGCTATCCAGAAGACGAAGCAACTCAAAGGTGTCCAGGGTCAGCAACACAATGCCAGGCGTGGCGCTGAGCCGCTCCGCAGTTCTCTCGATGTCTGACTCGGCTTGCTCAACTCCAAGAGCCATGTCCAGGCCTTGAAGGAAGCCGCGCTCCGTAGGCTCAATGGAACGACACTCCAGGTTTATTACAGTCACCTCGTCTGACTGAGCACGCGCGGCAAAGGCGCGCAATAGGGTAGTCTTGCCTATGCCCGCAAGACCGTGAATGTGCATTACGACAGGCCCATCCCGCTTCAGCAAGCGGTCCAGGATGACCATCTCTTTTTCCCGACCCACAAAGCCGAGTGATGCCCTTTGCGCCAACATATCGCGGATAGTTTGAGTCACGGCGTATGCTCCTGATTCGGGATGTCGCGATTGTAGCATTGATCCAGTTCCTCAGGTTTTCCTGAGCAAGCGGTTGGTATTTCCTCTACACAAAATGGGACATGTGATCCTCAGCAAACTTCTCGAAGGTTATTGGCGGTCTCCCTGTCACCTGCTGAACCGCCGTTGATATAGCCGACGTGTGTCCTGCTTTAACGGCGTCTCCGAGTTCTACGATTGCCTCCGAGATGACCTCAGGCATCCCGGCGTCGATCATGGCTTGGCGTGCCACATCTCCAGGAAGGTCCACGTACTGGATATCGCGGCCCGTGACCTTTGAAAGTGTGTCTGCAGCCTGATAGTTGGAAATGGCCTCAGGTCCCGTAACGTCGTACGCTTTGCCTTCGTGGCCTTCCTCCGTCAGCGCAGTGACTATTACTGACGCAAGATCACGGACATCAACAATGGCGATCTCTCCTTCCCCTTGAGGAAAGTAAAAAGCGTTCTGATCCTTGATCGTATTGCCCGTGAGGTTGAAGTAGTTCTGCATGAAGATGTTGGGGCGGACAATTGTGTAGGGAATGCCTGACTCCTCCAGGGCTTTTTCTGCCTCTCGGTGCCATCTTCCGACAGTTATCGCTTCTGGCGCATCTGCGCCAACTGCCGACAGCCTTACAATGTGCTTGACTCCTGCACGCTTTGCGGCAGTCACAAAATTCACGCCGTATTGGCCTAGGTCAGGATGCACCGGACTGAGGGAATAAGCCTTGTCGATTCCACCCAATGCAGCTTGGATACTCTCTACGTCGCCAAGGTCCACCTGAACCGGTTCGGCGCCCAGTTGTCTCGCTTTTTCTGCATTGGCTTCGGAGTGATATCCGGCTCGCACCGTTGCGCCCAGTTCAACCAATCTCCTGACTACTTCCTGTCCAGTTGCGCCAGTGGATCCAGTTACGAATACGGTCTCTGTCATCTCATTACTCCTTATCTTGAAAGATTGACGCCAGCATATTCCGGCGACGTCCAAGTTGAATTATGAGAAGATGAGATTCTGATGAGATATGGGCGCTTTTGACCGATCATGACATTTCCAACTCTGAAGTTTTCCAGTTCGGTATTCTCAACAGGCGCGGGAGATTGATTGCAAGTGTCAATAATCTAATGTGTGAGTCCACTACCGTCCAGGTGCTATAATTCCACAGGTTGAGCCGTTGAGTTACCACATCCCCAAATCCGGCCCGGAGCAATTTATGGTCTCTATTTCATTTGATAAATTCACGCTTTCTAATGGCCTTGACGTAATCCTGTCCGAGGACCACTCGCTGCCTGTCACCGCCGTGAACCTCTGGTATCACGTTGGATCCAAGAACGAAGAGCCTGGCAGGACCGGATTTGCCCACCTGTTTGAGCACGTAATGTTCGAAGGCTCGAAGCACCACAACAAGAGCTTCTTCGAGCCCCTGCAAAAGGTCGGAGCAAATCTCAATGGATCCACTTCTCCTGACCGGACCAACTACTGGGAGAACGTGCCATCCAACTATTTGGAGTTGGCCCTGTGGCTGGAATCTGACCGCATGGGGTTCTTGCTGGACGCGCTGGACCAGAATCGGTTTGAGGTCCAGCGGGACGTCGTGAAGAACGAACGGCGCCAGAGCTACGAGAACCGCCCTTACGGGATGGCTCCCATGATAATTCAGCCGAATCTGTTCCCGGCTCCTCACCCGTACAACTGGACGACAATTGGCGATCCCGCCGACCTGGATGCGGCGTCTCTGGACGACATCAAGGCGTTTTTCTCAAAATACTATTCTCCCTCCAACGCCAGTCTCGCCATAGTGGGCGATTTCGACTCCGACGCCACGCGCAAAATGGTGGAGAACTACTTTGGAGACATACCCGCCGGCCCGTCTATCGACAGGGTTGGGCGGATGGATTCCAAGCTTCGGGGCCAGGTGACGCTCACAACCTCCGACAGTGTTCAATTGCCAAGGCTGTATCTGAACTGGCCGACGAATCCCAATTTCACCCGATTGCAAGCTCCCACAGACCTGTTGGCGACAATTCTGGGCGGGGGCAAAAGCTCCAGGCTCTACAAGACTCTGGTCTATGAACGCCGGATTGCACGCGAGATCAGCGTGTATGACTACGGCCAAGAGATTGCAGGCGAGTTCACAATCCAGGCCACAGCGAATCCCGGCCACACGACCGACGAGATCGAAGCGGTCATTATCGAGGAAATTGAGCGAATGAAGTCCGAGGCGCCCACCGAGGCCGAGATTGCCCGGGCCAAGAACCGCATAGAGACCAGCCATATCATGCAGTTGGAGCGGTTCGGCGGTTTTGGAGGCCGGGCCGATCAGCTCAACTACTACAATACACTTACCGGAGACCCCGAGGCGATCAATACCGATGTGGCGCGGTACATGGCTGTCGAGCCAGACGAGATCAGGGAAGCCGCCTCTCTGCTGGGCGAAAACCAGGTCAAGTTGACCGTCTACCCCGAGGCCAGCTATCAGATTGCCGCCTCCACAGTGGATCGAGCCGTGACACCGGCCCCGGCGGCGCAACCTCGGTTCTCATCGCCTGTGCCCAAGCGCGGAAAGCTGTCCAACGGCCTGGAAGTCGTTCACCTGGAAAAGACCAGCGTTCCGGTCGTTGCTTTCGGGTTGGTGCTGTCCGGAGGGGCATTGGCCGATCCTGAGAGCATGTCCGGGCTCGCCAACCTGACTGCCAGCATGCTGGCCGAAGGGACCGGGACTAGGAGCAGTATCCAGATTGCCGAGGAACTGGAATTCCTGGGAACAAATCTCCGCAACCACGCGAATCGTGAGTACACGGTGGTATCCAGTGATTCTCTGAAGACGAATTGGAAGGACACGCTGAAGATTCTTGGCGATGTCGCCCTGAACTCGACGTTCCCTGACCATGAACTGGAGCGTCTGCGCAAGAACTTGCTGACAGACCTGGACAGGGTCGCCGACAACCCAATGGCCATTGCCGGCCGAGCTGCCCGGTCGCTTTATTATGGGCCAGGAACGCCCTACGGGCATCCGCTGACGGGAAACCAGGAGTCGGTGGCGGCTATCAACAGGGACGACCTGCTTGGGCACTACGGCTCTCACTTCGGCGCCGATAATGCGACGTTCGTCGTCGTTGGCGATCTGTCATTCGATGAAGCGATGGAGGCTGCCGAGTCCAACTTCGGCGACTGGAAACCTTTGGGCGCAGCGAGCGCCAATGGCGTGTCATTGGATTCGAACAATAGCTCGCCCACTCGGATATACATAGCCGACAAGCCCGGCGCCGCCCAGTCTGTGATTCGCGCAGGGCACCTGACCATACCCCGCGATCATGAAGACTACCTGCCTTTGAACATGCTGAACTTTATTTTCGGCGGTCAATTTATGGCGCGTCTTAACAGCAATCTCAGGCAGGACAAGGGATACAGCTACGGTTACAACTCCATGATCGACTGGAGCAACGGGCCGTCGATGTTCATGGTCGGTGGCGGAGTTCAGACCGCGGTGACCAAAGAGGCTCTCATCGAAACGCTCAAGGAGTTCGAAGAGATCAAAGGCCCCCGTCCCGTGACTCCCGAGGAGTTTGTCGACGCCCGCGATGGCATACTCCGAGCGCTGCCCGGCCAGTTCGAAACAATGCACCAGGTCCTTCAACAACTCACGCGCATGGTTGTGTTCGGCCTCTCGGACGACTACTTTGCCACCTTTGAGGACCGACTATCCCAAGTCACCCTGGATGACGTTCATAAGGCCAGCGACATGCTGGACACCGATCATCTGAGCATCCTGGTAGTAGGCGATGGCGCTGAGATCGAATCGGGGATCAGCGAGCTTGGTCTCTCGGTGTCAAAGGTGGACTATGAGGGCAGGTTGCTGGATTAAGTCCTTGCGTTCGCGTCGCCCAATGTGGTTGGCGTCTACTGAAAACTGATTGTTAACCTTGCGAGATGGAGGGTCGTAATTGTCAACCGAGTACCGACCACTGCGCCTGATGGACACGTTCAGGAACCTCTTCTACACGCCAATCTACGTCGCGGTGGCCGGAGGGTTCTTCTATGCCGAGGGCTTGAACGTCGAGTTCGGAGGCGTGCCCGATGGGCAGTCTGCGATGGGTATGTTGAGGTCAGGGGCTGTTGATATAGTTCAGACCGGCATCAGCCGAAGCCTCATGGACCTTGACGAAGGCAAAGAGGACGCGCCTCTCCACATCGCTGAGATCAACCAGCGGGACGGCTTTTTCCTGCTGTCGCGCAAGCCCGTTGAAAACTGGACGTGGAAGGACCTGGAAGGCTCGTCGTTAATACCAATTGGCTTTACTCCGGTTCCGTGGAACCCTTTGAGGTCGGTGTTGAAGAGTAACGGAGTCGATCTGGATGCCATCGAACTGATTGGCGAGCTATCCGCTGTTGACGCCATAGACCGATTCAGAAATGAGCAGGCCGATTACCTCCACATTTTGCACCCCTTCGCCCAGACGTTGATCGAAGGGGGAATCGGGCACATGGCAGCGGCGATGGGTCCGGAGCTTGGATACATCTGCTATAGCTCGTTCGCTGCGCTGCCCAGCTTTATTGACGAGAACCCCGACACGGTTCAGGCGTTTGTGATCGGATTTGACAAGGCGCTGAGGTGGGTTGCCGGAAACGACGAATCGGCAATCGCCGAGAGAGTTTCGCCTTTCTTCCCCGATGTGTCTCCAGAGACTCTGGCGAGGGGGATAGCGCAGTACAAGAAGCAGGAGACGTGGCCCCAGGACGCGCTGATCGGCGGGGACGGGTTCGACTCGATGCGCGACATCCTGATTGATGGCGGGTTGGTCACTGGAAGCCACCCGTACCAACGACTGGTCAGACCAGAGTTCGCGAAAAACGCGATGGACGCTTAGGCTGTGCCCTTACCGATTATTGATAAGGCTGTTGCCTACATCACCCGTGATGAGAAGCTCCTGGTGTTTGATCATCCTGGAATTCCAGAAGCCGGGACCCAGGTTCCTGCCGGGACTATCGAACCGGGAGAGCCGCCTGACGAAGCTGTTTTGCGAGAGGTTTTCGAAGAGACGGGCCTGGCGCCTCTGATCATGCGGAGATTCCTGGGAGAGCGCGAGTTCGACATCACACCCTTCGGTCGAGACGAAACCCATCACCGATATTTCTACCACCTGGAGTACGGGGGCGACTCTCCAGACCGTTGGCGACACTTCGAGGAGCAACCGTCAGACGGCGGCGAGCCTGTGGAGTTCGAGTTGTACTGGGTCGACATGCCCCTGGAAGCGGAGGAGTTAATCGCTGGGCAGGGGGACTTGCTCCATATGATTGCAGAGGTCGTGTCGTGAGAATCACCGTCAAGATCGCCGCCATCAGCCAGGAGACGCCCACGATCAAATCCTTCAGGCTCGACCTGGGAGGACAGGACTTTGAGTATCGGTCAGGCCAGTGGGTAGATTTCTTCGTGAGAATTGACGGCGCGGAGGCTGTCGGCGGATACTCCATCACATCCAACCCCACCCACAAGGAATACATCGATCTGGCGATAAAGCTGGACGGCTACGGCGTTGTGACTCAACATCTGCACAATAACGCCAGAGTGGGCGATGAGGTGGACATCCAGGTCGGCGGCGACTTCTACTACACCCGCGAAATGGCGGACTCGATAGTCCTGTTGGGCGGTGGAATTGGCCTGACGCCCCTCATGAGCATCATCCGCTATGTGGACGAGAATGCGCCAAATACGAGGCTTGCTCTTGTGTACAGCGTTCAGTCGCCGTCTGATTTGCTGTTCCGAGACGAGCTTGAGGCGATGGCCGAACGCAATCCCCGAATCCGCAACATCTTCAGCATAACGAGACCGGGCAGCGAGGCATGGGAAGGTCGCACCGGTCGCATCGACGCGAAGATGCTAAATGACGAGAGGATTGATCTCGACGCGCTGTTCTTTATCTGCGGGCCGCCAGAAATGATTCAAAGCATGCTCGCGGTGCTCCGAGGTCTGGACGTGCCAGAATCCCGAATTCGTTATGAGCAATGGTGGTAGGCCCCGGACTGATCTCGACCGCCTAGATCATTGAATAGCTCTGACCGCCGTCCACGACGATGCACGCTCCGGTGATAAGACCGCCTCTGTCTGATGACAGGAACGCGATCAGGTC
>JASLRP010000516.1 GCA_030743915.1 SAR202 cluster bacterium
GGATGATTCCCCTCGAGTGGGCGAACTCCAAGCCTCGACACGTCTCCGAGGCTATGGCGACGGCCCGCTCCAGCGAAAGCCTGCCTTCTTGTGCATCCTCCAGGATTCCTTCGACGTCGCCGCCGCCCAGAAGTTCGACTACCATGAAGGGCTGGCCCTCGTGTTCACCGATGTCGAACACCGTGACGATGTGAGGATGGGAGCCCAGGCGGCCCATCGCCTGAGCCTCACGGGAGATGCGAGTGCGGGACACGTCGTCCAGGTCTTCCGTTTTGATGAGGGCGAAAGCCACGTCCCGATCGAGCGTGGTGTCGTGGGCGAGATAGACCATCTTCTTGCCGCCCTCGCCCAGGAATTTCTGCACCTCGTAGCGGCCCTGCTCGAAGGATGTGGTTTCTTCTTGTTGAACCGGCGACTCGGGAAGTGGGGCAACAGCGGTCTCAACGGGAGGCGAAATTGACGCCGCTGGAGTCGTGGTTTCGATGCCCAGCGCTCGGTCTGCCGCCTCACCCAGGCCAACGCCGTCGGCGTTGCCGGGGTCCAACGCCAGGATGCTGTTAGCGCGTTCTTTAACCGTATCCCAATCGCCGGAGGTTAGGGCGTTGCCCGCGTCGTCCAGCAGTCGGTTGATCTGGCCTTTTATCCAATCAGTTGCCATATATCTAAGCCTTCAGTATGTCCCGTTTTGACAGTATTCGCTCCATGAGGGGACGCATGCCCAGGTCGGTTGAGATTCGTAGCGCTTCGTCGAGCATGGCGGTGGCGCGATCCAGGTCGCTTTCCAAAAGCATCTCAGCATACTCGCACAGCGACCATGCCAGATCGGGAAGATAACCCGCTCGTCGACAGAAGGCGATGGCATCCTCGAAGTGAGCGGCGGCGGTTTCGTGCCTGCCCATCCCACGGGCAAGAAGTCCCAGTACGCGGTCAAGCTGGACGTAGTCCGACACTGAACCGCGATGAGGTTTTATGATTTCGTAGTACCGGCCTGCATCTTCGTAGGAATTGGACGCGGCCATCGCGAAGGCCATGCCAGTCGCGGCGATCAAATACTCACCCACAGATTGAACAGGATCGGCAAATGCCTCGTCAGCCCATTGGGACACTTCATCCAAACACGAGTCGTCGTTGAAGATGTAGGCGATATTGCCAGCGACGCGTGCCGTCCGAGACGTGGCTGATGCGGTTGAAAGCCCCAGGCGTTGCTGTTGTTCCTGAATTTCTGGCATTCGATCCGTGTAGTTCTTTACATCATCCGCATCGCCTATCTGGCCCACAGCGATGGCACAGACGACCAGCGCCCGACCGTCTCCCGGAGACATCGCCGTTGCCCGCTCGGTCAGTGTCATGACATCGTCCCAGTCGCCGAGGTTCGCAGCCAGATTGACGCCCGCCACCAGCGAACTCACGATGTAGGAGTGTTGGCCCAAGTTCTCCGCGAGCTCCATGCTGATTCTCAGATGCTCACGCGCCCTGTCAGGCGCTCCGGTATAGATATAACCGAGCACATTGTCGCTGTGCCCATAATAGATGAGGTGCTTGTCACCAGAGTTCTTCGACAATTCGATCAGTTCGCGCCCCGCGCTCATGGCATCCTCGTGTTTTCGATGGTGCATATATATCCGAATTCGGTTGGAGAGGTTGAACAGATGCAGATCCGCATCATTGTGGTTACCTGCGATCTCTTCAGCCCTGGCAAGAGCCTTCTCAGCCGAGGGTAGGTCACTGAATTCCCTGCCCCGCACCATCGCATAGCGGCTCTGAATCCGGCCTTCCTGCACCGAATCTGGCGGGGCCAGGGAGAGGGCGCGCTTGAGCATACCTTCAGCCTCCTGCAGCCATCCCGGCGCGACGAAGAAGCTGATGGACGCCACTTCAATTGCCCTGGCGACATTCTCATGCGCGACATAGATATCGAACGCACGGATGAAGTTCCTGAGCGCCACTGGATACTCAATATCCGCCAGCGCCGCCAACTGCGCTTTGCCCACTCCGGCCAGAGCGTCAGCCATCAAAATGTCATCGGGTCGGTTTTCGAGAGCAGTCTGAGCGCGCTCAAAAAGCTCCAGAGCGTCCTCATAGGCCAGGTTTTCCAGCGCGGTATTGCCCGCCATCAGCGAGTATTTTGCCAACCGGTCGGCGCCCAGCATCGTCTCGGCCTGGGCGAAGTGCAGCGCCAGTTCGGCTGCATGGCGTTCGATCTCAGATTCGTACATCCTCTCCAACGTCTCCGCGATACGAGCGTGGAGTCTCACACGACGGGTCAGCGACAGTTCCTCAGTCAGAGTCTCCTGGATCAGCGCATGGGTGAACTGGTAAAGTCCTACCGCAGTTGGGAGCTCCTCAATGACACGAGCGTCCAGCCCCTCCTCCAGCACGTCGAGAAGCATGTCTTCTGTCAGGTCATCGGTGAGGGCATCCATCTGCTGGAGGTCGAATTCCCGACCCACCACTGATGCCACAGTCAGCACGCCGTTGCATCGCGCCGAAAGCTGGTTGAGTCTTCGGCCTATGACTTCTCGGACGCCTTCGGGGATTCGCACCGTCCAAGATTCGCGGTTCACCGTGGACTCGTCGGAAGATAGTTCACCCTCTTGAACCAGCAGTCTGACCACCTCGGTCACAAAGAGGGGATTGCCTTCGGTCTGGGTGTGCACTGCGTCAACCAAACTGGACGGGGGTGTGATACCGGATGTCACCTCGATAAATCGGTCCACGTCGTCGTGGCTCAGACCTCTCAGCAACACGCGCTCGAATAGTCTCTCGCGGGTCAGGTCTCCCAACGCTTCGGACAGAGGGTGACGACGGTTGAGTTCCACGTCTCGGTACGTGCCGATGAGCAGCAGTCTGGCTCCGGTCAGTTCGCGAACGATGAACTGCAATAGCATGAGGGTGGGTTTGTCTGACCAGTGCAGGTCGTCCAAAATCATCACCAACGGTTGTCGCTGCGACGCGGTCTTGAGGAAAGCAGTAATCGAGTCGAACAATCTGAACCGCGCCGACTCCGGGTCGTCTATTTGCGCAGGTCTGGGGAGCCCAGGCAGTCGGTCTCGGACATCGGACACGACTTCCGCGATTACACCAGCGGCAGAACCCATCTCAGAGCTTATATCTTCGGGGTCGCGATCTCGAACGTAGCTTCGGATGGCCTGCACCCACGGCCAGTAAGGCGGGACTCCCTGCTCTTCATAGCATCTGCCCCACAGCACCTGACATCCGCGCAATCCTGCGTAGGTGGCTAATTCTGTCGCCGTTCTCGTCTTACCGATGCCCGGTTCACCGACCAATGTGACCATGCGGCCTCGACCACCGAGTGCGTCCTCCAATGCCGCCTTCAACTCATCCATCTCACGCTGGCGTCCTACGAACACGTCGCCTGCCAGACTATCGAGAACGTTCACAGCCTCCTCAGGCTCGGTGATGCTCTGCTCTGAGGGGGACACGTCCACGGCCTCCAGCGCGGCCAGAACGTCAGAAGCGTTCTCAGGTCTCTCGGTCGGATTTTTGGACAGCAGGCGCAGGATCAGGGCTTCGAGAGGGCGGGGGCAGTCACTTCGATGCCATGTCGGAGCCACAGGCGGCGTGTTGATGTGCTGTCCGATGATGGCTATGTTGTCGTCTCCAAGGAATGGTGGGCGACCGCAGACCATTTCGTACAGCATGGCTCCCAGAGAGTACAGGTCAGCGCGGGGCGTGACCTCGCCGCCCATCGCCTGTTCGGGGGCATGTAACTCACAGTTCCCACCATCATGCCCTAGGCGGTCAGACGGGATCGGTCCATTGACACCGCCAGGCCGAAGTCTCCGATCTTGGCGATCCCATCTTCTGTGAGCCAGACATTTCCTGGTTTGAGGTCACGGTCGACTATGCCTCTTGCGTGGGCGAACTCCAGGCCTCGGCAGGTCTCGACCGCTATAGATATTGCCTGCTCCAGTGAAAGCCTTCCGTCCTCGGCATCCTCCAGCAGGCCTTCAACATCTCCGCCGCCGAGCAATTCAACGACCATGAAAGGCAGGTTCTCGTGCTCGCCCAGATCGAATAC
>JASLRP010000517.1 GCA_030743915.1 SAR202 cluster bacterium
TATCCGGCGTTGATTTCACGGTCCGGATTCCTTGTGGCGGCGCCAGCGATGCCCCGGACGATGACCCGACCAGCACGACCTTGTCGCCGAATTGAAATGTGGCCGCGCCGAGGAACAGCCAGATTGCCCGCTCTCTGGACAGGTCCTGCGAATCGGTGTCGGCGCGTGTTTCCGATTCGACGACGATTCCTGCATCACAGACCTGCATGGCTTTCGTGACGTCAGATGACAGGGACAGGGATTGCGAATCGGGGCTTAGATTCCCCTGGACACTGTTCAACCCAAGACGGTTCAATGTGTCAACGATAAAGGTCACTGATTCTGAACTCTCATAGAAACCCACGAATATGCTGGGCGTTGAGAGTACGACTCCAGATTGAGCTTCCACCAATCTTGAAAGCGCGCTTGAAGCTGGCGCTCTCGGCGCACCTAATTCGATGGCGTGGGTTACGTCATCAGATGTCGGGCCTTCGTCGAAATTCACCATCAAATCTCGGCCTTCGGTTGTTAGTATTCCAGAGAACAGTCCGTTGGCGATGACTGTGCTGAGACACTCGGACGCCAGGTCCGGATGGACAGCCATTTCTCTGACCAGCATGTTTCGTGCGTACAACTCCTCTGGCATCCGTTTGCCGTTGAGTAACCGATAGAGGTTTCGAAATATTTCGGGTTCCGATGCGGCGCCAACAAGCGAAGCGCGAGCTTCCGCTGGGCCCTGTGGAGCGACGCATTGTTGACCCAAAGGCGTCAGCGCTATGTTTTCGTCGCTGTATCCGCCGACAGTAAGTTTGTACTTGGCTGACGAAGTGAGCTTCATTCTGAATCCAGAACTGGATGAGGTCGTGCCAAGCGCAGATGCCAGAAGCTCGCGGTCCATCGGAAGGCCCGAATTGGCGTCTTGAATCGTCCTGGCTATGGGCAGCACATCTTCCAATGTGTGGGTTGGATACGGGCGATTGATTCGAACTCTTTTTCGAGATTTATCTTGATTCATCATTCATATTGTTCAAACATCCGCTGAATGTGAAGGATCATAGTTCCTGAGGGGATGGCCGTCTCGCAGATGGTTGAAGCTTCGGCGAGGTGTTCTCAAAGGCCGGAAATCCTTCTTCACATTCGATTGTTGCCAGATCTTCGAGGCGTCCGCGCCATGCCAGATTACGTTATTATCCTTGATTGATGCCGTGTTTGTCTACATATGTCCATATGGTTTGCGCCTGGAAATGGTCTGGCATGACAATGTTGACAAAAACAGAACCAGGATGTCAATTTTCTGAGAATGTCGACATGTTCCGAATCTGTAATCACGTTCAACAACAATCCATGTATGGACCGTCGCCGTATTCAAGAACAAGCTCGAAGGAATCTCAGGGTGGTCTCTTGCATCCCGGAAGCGCCCGTTCAGATCCAATGCAAGTCGGATGCCTTTGAGACGCCGCGCCTGGACCGAATACTGAGTTTCACGCGATTGAATTGGGTGCGCCAGAAGACTGACCAGGCTGACCCGGTGGAATCAGGTCACTTCTGAAGTGATAGAATGTTTGAGATTGTAATTGCTATTCGAGGGAGTCACGTTGTGTCGAGTTTGAAGCGGAATCGGTGGATTGGGTGGTTGATACCTTTGGCGCTGGTGAGCGTAATGCTGCTCGCGGCGTGCCGAAGCCAGGACGCCGCGTCGGCCCCAACACCAGAGCCAGCTGTCGCCAAGAGCGCAGAGCTTGAAGATCCGATGGTTTTCCCTACCGCCTCGCCTCTCACCGAACCTCTTCCCGCTCCTGACGGCGTTCCCGAAGAGCTAAAGACCGTCTGGGAAGTTTGGGCGCTCCTGACCCGAGAGCATGTCGATCGGACACAATTTGACCCTGAGGTATTCACTGAGGCTGCCATCCGTGGTCTCATTGACGCTCTGGGAGATCCGCACACCAACTACGTCCGGCCCGAAGCGTTCAATATCGAGAACGATGATCTTTTCGGCAGGTTTGAAGGCATCGGCGCCAACGTAAGAATGCGTGCCGATGGCAAGCTTCAGATCATAGCTCCGATAAAAGGAAGCCCAGCGGAGGCTGCGGGCCTCAAACCCGGCGACCTGGTGTTGGCGGTTAACGGCGAGAGCATAGTTGGTCTGAGTCTGCTGGAGGCTGTGGGCAAGATTCGAGGCCCCAGAGGCAGCGAGGTGCTTTTGTTGATAGTCCACCTGGGCGAGATTGATGAGATCGAAATGGCCGTCAGGCGTGACGTTATCCCGCTGGAGAGTGTTTTGGTTCGGACGCAACCCGATGACAGATTTGCTCACATCCGGCTGACGACGTTCTATGAAAACACGGCAAAACAGTTGGCCCAGGCGGTCAGAGAGGCCCGAGACGGCGGTTCCGAAGGTTTGATACTGGATGTTCGCAACAACCCGGGCGGTCTGCTCAGTTCGGTTATCAACGTTGTAAGTATGTTCATTGAAGATGGACTGGTCCTGTACGAAGTGGACGGCAGTGGCCGTCGGACCGATCACAAGTCCACCGGAGACGGAGAGTTTGCCGATTTCCCGATGGTTCTGCTGGCCAACGAAGGCAGCGCCAGCGCCAGCGAGATTTTGGCAGGAGCCCTGCAGGACTACGAACGCGCTTCAGTGATTGGAGACACCACCTTTGGAAAAGGCACGGTCAACATACTGCGTCGCCTGGAAAATGGCGGTGGCTTGTATCTGACCTTTGCCAAGTGGTTCACGCCTGCCGGGCGACCAATTGAAGGAAACGGTATTGATCCGGACATCGAAGTGGTTTC
>JASLRP010000518.1 GCA_030743915.1 SAR202 cluster bacterium
ATCATTGGGACGTTGTTCTGGTAAACACTCGTCAAATCTCGAGTATTCCATATTATTTTGATGCTTCAGCTTGACTCTTTGTATGATGAAAACCACAACAAATCGACTGCTGAATCAGTATGCTGGACGCACACACCGCCAACCTGTAACATTTGCCATCGACGACCCAAACCCTAGCCCTCGACAGGAGACCTCCAATGACCTATGGCGAGTACTCGGCCCTACTGGTGGATCAGCGCGACGCTGTGTTGAAGGTGACGGTCAACCGTCCCCACGTTCTCAATGCCCAGAGCCGGATCATGCGGGAGGAGTTGGACGACGTTCTGGACATCGCTGTGGAAGACGACAGCGTGCGAGTGGTCATTATTGCAGGAGCGGGAGAGCATTTCTCCGCAGGGCATGATCTGGGAAGCGCCGAGGAGATGGAGGACCGCAAAGAGCGGCCAATCGAGCCTGGATACGCCGGAGCCTACAAGCGCGCCTGGGACCTGAACGTTGCCAACACTCTGCGTTGGCGGAACTTTCCCAAGCCGACCATCGCCCAGGTGCAGGGCTACTGCATCATGGGAGGAATAATTCTCGCCACGGCGTGCGATCTCATCGTCGCGTCTGACGACGCCAAGTTTTCCGACCGAACCGTCCGCTGGGGCGGCCCGCACGTTCAGTACGCCAGCCTGCCGTGGGAAATAGGATTCCGCCGAGCCAAAGAATACCTGTTCACCGGCGACTGGATTTCAGCCGATGAAGCCCAGCGCATCGGTCTCGTTAACAGGGTCGTTTCGAGAGCTGATCTGGAATCGGAAACGATGGCGTTGGCAGAGCGTATCGCGCTCCAGGACCCGATGGCCGTCAGGCTGGCCAAGATGTCGGTCAACATGGCCCAGGACGAGGCCGGATTCCATAATGGCATCATGAACTCCTTCCACGTCTATAGCTCGGCCACCGGGCACCGCCGAGAGATGAGCAAGGAAGAGGACGGCCCCACAGGCATAGCCCGCGCCCGCGAACGGGACGCCCGATTCGGAGACAACCCCAGCGCATGACCGCATTCTCCGACATTCGGGTCATTGACCTGTCCACAGGCGTCGCCGGGCCGTTCTGCTCCAAGCTGTTCGCCGATTTCGGGGCCGACGTCATCAAGATCGAGCCTCCGATCACTGGCGACGAATCGAGGCGTCTCGGCCCATTTCCCGATGATGATGACGATCCCGAAGCCAGTGGCATCTTCCAATACCTGAACACCAACAAGAAAAGCGTCACCCTGGACATGACGACGCCTGCCGGCCGCGACATTCTTCAAGAACTCATCCCTTTGGCGGACATCGTGGTTGAGAGTTTCTCTCCAGACACGATGCAAGACATGGGGTTCGGATATCCTGATATTCAGAGGCTGCGAGACGGCGCTATTCTGGTCTCGGTAACTCCCTTCGGGCAGACCGGCCCCTGGCGCGACCATCAGGCAACCGACCTCGTTCAATACGCCGCCTCGGGGATCGGGTATATTAACGGCACCCCGGACCGCGAGCCGCTGAAAGAGCCGGGCAATCAGAGCCAGTTTCACGGCGGCACATGCGCTTTCTTGGGCGCCGCCACCGCGCTGATCTACCGAGACATCAGCGGAGTCGGCCAGCATGTGGACGTCTCGACACTGGAGGCTGTGACGACCGCTTTCGCCCCTCAGCTTCTGGGGTCTCAGCACACAGGCGCATCCCAGACACGTCGGTTCCCTGGACTGCCTTCCGGCCTCCTGCCCTGCAAGGACGGATACGTGGCGCTGAACGTCCGGCACCAGCCGACGTGGGCGCACCTTTGGTTGTTTTTCGAGGAACCGGAGATGGCCGACGACCCGCGATTCGCCACGGCAGAGGACCGACGAGCCAAGACCGACGAGTTGGCCGAAGTCATCACTCCCCGACTCAAACGCTTCACCATGCAGGAGCTATACCACGGCCTCAGCCCTCTGCGCATCAACGTGGGCATGACTCTGGACATCGAACAACTTGTAAACGACGAACACATGATCAAACGAGGTTTCCTCGTGCCCACCAGCCAACCGTCTCAAAGCGCCAAAGGCGGAATAAAGAAAACACAAACGATGCCGGGAGCGCCTTTCAAGATGTCCGCGACTCCCTGGGAAATCAGGACGCACGCCCCAACGCTGGGACAGCACAACAACCAGGTGCTCGGAACGATGCTGGGACACGGTGACGATCAACTCGACCAGTGGCGGGAAGGGGGCATAATTTGAGCCCCAAACTTCCTCTCGAACACCTCCGCGCCGTTGTCCTGACTCAGGCGTGGGCAGGAGCGCTGACAACCCAGTTTCTGGCAAATATGGGGGCCGAGGTCATTCAGGTCGAGGCGCTCGCCAGGCCCGATGTCTGGCGCGGCGGATACGCGCCCCACAACCGAGGACAGTACCCCAACGGAGAGCCTGGTGCGCGTCCCTACGACCGCAACGCGCTGTTCAACTCTGTCAACACCTCCAAACTGGGCATCACTCTGGACCTGAATTCCCAGGAGGGCAAGGGCCAGTTGATGGACCTGGTTTCCGCCTCCGACCTCCTGGCCGAGAACTACTCAGCCCGTGTCATCTCCAACTTCGGACTGGAATACCCGACGCTCAGGCAGACCAACCCCAGCATCATCATGATGCGCATGCCGTCCTTCGGAGCGTCCGGCCCCTACTCGATGTACCCTGGCAACGGGGGGACGACTGAGCCTATGTCTGGCATATCGTCTCTGCTGGGCTACCCGGATGGCCAGCCCATGAACTCCGGGACCATGCACACTGACGCCATCTCCGGCATGGTGGGCTTCGCCGCTCTGCTGATCGCGATTCGACATCGGGCGCGCACCGGGGAAGGTCAGTACATCGACCTCTCCCAGCAGGAGACCGCAACGACGTACATCACCGACCGGATTCTGGAATACACGATAGGCGGGCACGCCCCACAACGCATGGGCAATCGGGATAGCCGCATGGCTCCTCACGGGTTCTATCAGTGCCGAGGGGAGGATTCCTGGATTGCAATTGCCGTGCGTTCAGACTCCGAATGGGGCAGTCTCTGCGAGGTCATGGGCAAGCCCGAACTGGCAACTGACCCTCGCTATGCCACCGCTGAAGGTCGCCTGAGACACGCCGACGATCTGGACCTCGTCATGCAAGGCTGGACGCTTACGCTGGACGCCGCAGAAACATCCGAATTGTTGCAACTGAAGAATATCCCGGCCTCTCCAGTGCTAAAAGCTCTGGAAGTCTCGGAACTCCCTCAGCACATATCTAGAGGGTTTTTCGAGACAGTTGACCATCCCGCCACCGGCCCCTACCCCATCGCTGGGCCTCCATTTAGACTGTCTGCAACTCCGGGCCGCATCCGATCGCCATCGCCGACTCTGGGACAGCACAGCGAGATTGTCCTGAAACAGCATCTGGGCGTCGGTGACGCCGAGTACGCTGATCTGGAGAGTCAAGGCATAACAGGAGACGACCCCGGCGACGAATGACGGAGAGAGAATCACTCATGCCGACCTTCATCCCAGGGCTGGAACTTGGCCGCCTGTTTTACGAGGAGGCCGTCAGGCCAATCCTCAGCGACCGCTTCACAGGACTCAGGCACAGCGCGGCTCTTCTGGGTCCTGGCTCCGAGGTTCTCGGCTACGACAGCGCGCGATCAACTGACCATTCGTGGGGGCCTCGGCTCCAACTTTTTCTGGATGAGTCGGACTACGAATCGCACGGACGCAAAATCTCTGAGGTCCTGGCCGGAGCTTTGCCTCGCGAGTTTCATGGGTATTCGACCAATTTCAGCGATTCCGAAGCTGACGATTCTCCGCTGATGACGCCTATCGCAACCGGCCCCGTTAACCATCGTGTGGAAATTCACACCATCAGGTCCTTCTTCAACATAGCGCTCGGAGTGGACCCTTACGAGCCTATCAGCCCGAAGGACTGGCTGACATTCTCGGAACAGTCTCTCCTCTCAGTCACGAGAGGGGCCGTCTTTTTCGACGGTACTGGGAATCTGACCGCCATCAGAGAGAAGTTTGATTACTACCCCAGGGATGTCTGGCTATACCTGCTGGCGTCTCAATGGAGGCGCATCGACCAGGAGGAACCGTTCGTGGGGCGATGCGCCGAGGCCGGAGACGAACTGGGCTCACAGATCATCGCCGCTCGCTTGACGCAAGACATCATGCGACTCTGCTTTCTCATGGAGAGCAAGTACGCCCCGTACATCAAGTGGCTGGGCACGGCGTTCCAGGAGTTGGAAATCTCAGGCGCACTGCTTCCCATTCTGGAAGCTATCCTGGCGGCCCGCGACGGACACGAGCGTCAGAAGCGCCTGTCCCAGGCTTACATGCGGGTTGCCAAAGCCCACAATGAGCTTGGCATCACAGAGCACATCCAGCCGGATGTTTCCCCTTTCCACAACCGCCCATATGACATCATCCACGGATCGCGTTTTGTGAACGCCATCAGAGCAAAAATCCACGATCAGGATGTGCTTGCTCTGACTCCAGACATCGGGTCGGTTGACCAGATGAGCCACTCGACTGACATTCTCAGTAATCCAGGTCGAAGGCGGCGACTGAGAGAGCTATATTGAGTGCGTGATTGCTAACCTCGAAGATAGTCCCACACCTGCCGGAAGTCGTGGGCGTTGTTTTCGAATCGATTGCCAGTCACTTCCACGTCTCGCGTGTCTAAACAGTACACGCCGTACTGCCGTGAGTCACCGATGGAGTTGCCTTTCACCACATAGCCCTCGGAAGGATCATCGCCAACCGTGGATGGCGACCACCACAGCCGAACGCCGCACAGATTTCCCGTGATGTTGTTGGCGTCAATTGTGTTGGCGCTCCCATGCTCAATGGCCACGCCATCAGTCCTGTTGGAAATGATGCGATTGTTCCTGACCGTCGTGTTTCGCGAGTAGCCAAGCCAGAAT
>JASLRP010000519.1 GCA_030743915.1 SAR202 cluster bacterium
GACAACTTCGACGGAACTGGCAACCTTGATCGAGCGTCCACAGGCACTCTGGATATACCCTTCTGCCAGTACATCGACTATGTGCTTTGGGAAGGCGACGCAAGCAACACTCAGACAACCATTACTCTAGATGTCATGGACGGCGCCCATTACCTGGGAGTCGGCGCGCTGAGCGATGACATGAATTCGTTCCCAAAAGGGGTCACTTTATCTGTCACCGATCCTCAAGGCGCATCCTACGGGCGAAACCACGAGGGGGGCATATACGCCAGGGGCCTGCCCGACATTGAAGCGATAACAGAGACGTTAAGCGCGATTGATGGCAACCTCATGGTTGGGGAGGAACACGGCGTCGAGACTATCTGGGCGGCCAACCCCATGCCTGGTCAATGGGTAGTGGAGGTGAATGCTGAGCCGAATGTGAAGCCGTTCACAGTGTCAGCGTTGGTCAGACAGCCGGTTCCTGTCCATCGGACCGATTGGGCTCCTTCGGTGACCGCAGATGGCTCCCCAGGCACGCAGGGTTTCAGTTCGTGCGACATATGCAAAGGCGCCGTCATTGCCATTGTAATTGTCGCAGCCGTGGTGATTATCGCTTTGGCGGCCGCGGAGGGTATCGCCGCCGCAGCCGCTTACCTGGTCACCAAACTCATCGTGATCGGCGTGCCCGTGGGCATAGCGACCAGTATCGGGAACTTTGCCGTGAAAAAGTTCCTGGACGGAGTGATTGACGGAGCCGAAGCGCTAGGAGAATGGATCGCCGGCGGCGCATGTAGTTTAATGGGGTTATGCACAGACGAAACTCCGCCCCTCGTCATTCTGGAGAACCCGTCTCCAGGTATGACATACGCTGGCATGGTATTTGTCTCTGCCACAGCCGGAGATGACACTGGGAACGTTGAGTTCGTCGAGTTCCAGTACTCAACCGACGGCGGTTCTTGGTCGAAACTGATTAGCCCTGACGACGCCTCGGGCTTGAACGACGGCAAGGATTACTATGGCCCCAACGGCTGGGGTTTGCGACTGGACACGAATGCCGCAGATCTAGTGTTTGACGACACGGTTTGGGTGCGGGCTCGCGCTCAGGACGCAGCCGGCAACATGTCTCTTTGGGACCAGATTAACGGGCCGTTCGCGGTGGATAATCGCACGCCCGGCCCGACATCCCTTACTGTGCAAGGATCGTTGGACCCTTCGGCTTCCCCACCGCACGGGGTAGTAAATGTTCAGGGGAGCGCTCATTACAACACGGGCGATCCCGTCCATCCCGGAACGGTGACGGTGACAATCCAGGGGTTTAATACGTGGACCGGTTCAACCAACGCATCGGGAGCATTTGCGGTTCAAATTGAAGCGCCTGAATCAAGTCAAAACGTGGAGATCGAAGCCTCGGATGGCACTCTTTCCGATTCCGTCACAAGAACCATCAGTGTCACGGCTCCCCAATCAGGGTCTGGATACACATTCGCCCGGTCAACGACCGCCGAGGGTGTGCAAGGCTCTGATCCTTTCGACCCGATTGATGAGACGATATCCTTTAGTCAGGCCGATGACAAGGCATACGCCTGGCTTCAACTAGATCATCTTGAGGCACCCGTCCGCGACAAGTTCGAATGGTACCGACCTGACGGCGCTCTCGATTTTACTCACACTGGAGGTTGGACTGACGACCCACAGGATTCTGGTTGGGAATTTTGGAAATGGTGGAAGTTCTGGGCCGACATCAATCTCAAGAACACGCCGCGCGCAGACATGGAAGGGACGTGGCAAGTGCGTATCTTTGTCGACTCTGGAGGAGGCTACAAACACATCTCGACAATCCCGTTCGTGATCAGATACGATTTCACTGAAAACCGGATGGCCAAAGACGTGCAGAGCCAGTCACCGTTCATGCCGATCAACGAGACCAATGTCTTCACAACGGCGGACTCACAGGCTCTAACCTGGATGAACCTCAATACCGTATCCACAAACTTGGACGTGCGATGGGAGTATTACGAACCAAACGGCGCCCTTCACACGGCTTTCGATGACGCGGTTCCTCACCCCAGCTCCCAGGGACGTGACCACTGGGGATACTATCGCATCGCCGGCTGGATGCATATCAATGGCCAGCCTTCATCGAGCAAAACCGGAGACTGGCAGGTCAAAGTGTACATCAAGGATTATCAGGGAAACTGGGATAATGAATACACAGACCACTTTGAGATCGTCGAGTCACCGATTATCCCCCCCGAAACCTCAACCACACTCGATCCCACCTCTCCGTTAGAAGGAAACAGCATCAGACTGAATGTCAACGCAACCGATAACGGATACTTGGAGAAAGTCGTCCTGAATTGGGCCATAAACGGGACCCCTCATTCGCAGGAGTGGAGCAACATCCTTGCTAACACGTTCAGCAAGAGCCACGATATAGGCCCGCACAGCGAACTGGACCAAGTTACATACTATTCTGTGGCTTACGACACATCTGGTGGGAGCATTGAAGGTATCCATGACACCATCATCATCGGGGACTCCGACACCGAAGGTCCAGTCATTTCAAATATATTGGTAAGTGAGCACGGAGGCAATGGAAACGGAATCATCGAGTCGAATGAACAGATCCGAATTTCTTGGGACCTGTCAGACTCCAGCGGAATCAGGGCAACGTCGCTGACCGTAAATGACGAATCCGTCGATCTTGGCGGCGACTATTTCGCAGTGTTTGGACCTCTTTCAGCAGGTGAGTGCCCATTCAGAATAATCGCAGAAGACAACGATAATTCTCCAGCAGTTAGCCTGCTGGACCAGACGTTCAACGTCTTCTCAGGGGCCGACCTGACAGTAGAAACCACCGGGTTGCCCGACCCGGTAATCGCTGGCAATGTGTTGGCGTACACGATCAGAATTAGCAATAATGGCCCGTTAGATGCAAATGGCGTAGTAGTATCCGATAATCTACCCGCCGGTCTGAGTTTGAATTCAGTCGCCAACGGATGCAACGAAACTAACGGCATCGTTACTTGCGAACTGGGCACGCTTCCAAAGGGCACGGAAGCGGTTATTTCCATCGACGTCAAAGTCCCACAGGATATTGCGCAGGGAACATCTTTAGTCAACGAAGTAACCGCCTCTGCCACTGAGGTTGACCCCAATCCCGTTGACAACACTTCGGTTACCAACACGGCCGTCACGACAAATGCCGATATTAAAGTTGACAAGACTGACGATCTGGACCCAATCGACATTGGGCATAACCTGACCTACAGTATGATTGTGATCAACAATGGACCATCAAAGGCAACTAACGTATCGTTGGTCGACGATCTCCCATCAGGCGTTGACTATCTGTCTTCCACGCCTAGTCAAGGGAGTTGCAACGAAACAGGGGGAACCGTTGACTGCAATCTCGGCAGCCTCTTGGTTGGACAACAAGCCATCGTCGAGATACTCACATTAACCAGCGCAACGGGCACAGTAACGAACACCGTCCAAGTGTCAGCCGATCCCACGGACCCTAACGAGGCTAACAACACCTCGACGGTAGATACCACCGTTACAGCCAAAGTTACCCTATCTATATCTATTTTTGGGAATGGTTCGGTGCAACTTGGCCCACCGGGAACGGTTTTTGAGCCGCCAGGGGGCGACCAAGATTACCCACCAGGCGCCCAGATCGAGCTAAGAGCCAGTCCACAGGAACATTGGTTCTTCCATCACTGGGAAGGCCGTCTCGAGGGCCCCGAAAATCCGGCCACCATCACCGTGGATGTCAACAAGAGCATTGTTGCCGTATTCCCGCTGAAAGCAGTCTGCCGATATGACTCCAATGACAGCGAGACCAGCCAAAAAACCGAAGCGGTCACGGCGGTAACCGACTATCTGCTGAAGTTGGAGGGAGGCAAGCCACCGAAGGTGATTCCTACTAGACAAGAAGCCGTTGACGTGGTCGCCGCATACTTGTTGGAGAGATCTTTCACTTGTCCAATTGGAGCCATCAGTTCGTAATTATCGTCCGAGTCTGCCAAAGACTCCTCCATAACCAGGGCAATTGCACCTAACGAGGTTCAGAGATATAGGTCGGGTAGCCCCAGGGGATCACTCCCCCAGGGCCCCCAGCAGATCCGGACGTGCAGAATTCCCGCATCCGGCTCCTCAGACCACGGGCTTCGCTGTAAGGCCAGATGTACCGACCCACACCCGTTCCGCT
>JASLRP010000520.1 GCA_030743915.1 SAR202 cluster bacterium
ACCCTCTGCTGGGCGGCCCTGAGGACCGTCGAGCGCGTCACTTCGCCGAGTCCATAAGCGTGATGAAGGCGTTGTGGACGCAGGAGGAGGCATCGTTCCAGGGCCAGTTCTGGCAATTCGAAGGGCTGTCCATGACTCCCAGGCCGGTGCAAAAACCGCATCCACCGCTGTGGTTCGGCGGACGCCATCCGGCAGGACTGCGGCGCGCCGCCCGCCTGAGCGATGGATGGATGGGCGGAGGTTCCACCACCACGGCTCAGTTCTTGACGCACGTACAGATACTGAAGGATGCCCTGCAGTCCAGAGGCCGCGACGCCGAGACCTTCCCCATATCCAAGCGGGTTTACCTGGCGATTGACAACGACGCGGACCGCGCCGAGCGCAGGCTCCGAGAGTGGTTCGGCGCATGGTATGGCAATGCCGAGTTGGGGTCTCAGACGTCGGTGTGGGGCAGCGTTCAGCAGGTGGTAGACGGCCTCATGGAGATCGTCGAAGGTGGCGCAGGCATGTTGATGCTCAACCCGGTGTTTGACTACATGGAGCAACTTGAACAGCTAACCGACGAGGTTATTCCGAAGCTGGGGTAGGTGAACAGAAGCCGCCATTCTGAGTCTGCGGACGAAGAATCTCGCCGTCAGTAACACAACGGTTGATCTGCAACAACCAGATGCTTCACCGCCGCTCAGCAAGGCGACATATCCCCGACTGCAAATACGCCCCTCCTGACACCCGAAAACCTGATACCTATTTACCTCAGAAAGCGTCCGGCTCCGACGCGATTCGTTCCATGTCTGCGGGAGTGTACGACCCCAGCGAACGGAAATTCAACTCCGTGTAGTTCTTCGTCCACCGCATGGCGATCTTATATGCGCTCTCGTACCGGGCGACCTGAGCCTTCAGCTCGGCCTGTGAAGCCTCGTCGGAGGGCGCAGCTTCATTGCGTCGGCTGATGATGTCCGCCAACTCTTCCTGGAGAAGTTGCTTTATCAGCGCGAAATCGTGAACCTGACCGGTATTGGCGTCCTTGGCCCCGTGCAGAATGCGCTGAGCAGTCTGAGCCACGGAGATTCTGCCCGTCGCCAGGTCTTCCATGAGAGCCGGGTGTATTCCGGGTTGGCCCTCCAGACTGTCGATTCCCTTGGCGCCGCGACCCATCAGCCAGCCCTCGGCATATTCAATGAGCATCCGCGCGTTGCGACGGGAGCCTTCGACGGTGATCGGCCCTTCTGGAGGCGTAATCTCCACAGGGTAATTCTCTGGAATGCGCATCTCATCGGTGGGCTTCCAGCCAGAAGCGGCGACTTCCTTGAAGGGGTCTGCGGCGGTCTTCATGTGGAAAATGTGGGCCACCCAGCCTCGCAGGAACCCCTGCTGGGCCTCCCACTCCTTGTCCTGACGGATGGACTGTCCGGCGGCCTCGTTCACCTCATCTTCTCGGCTAGGCAGGGCGGTGGCCATGCCTCCGATAGGGGCGGCTCCGTGCTGGAGACACACCGCCACCAGACGCCGAAATATGTTGGTCATGAACTCTGTTGTCTTGATGTCAACGCCAAATCGGTCTGGCCAGACCTGAGCAGGGTCGGCCATCACGTACTCCAGAATAGAGGCTTTCAGGTCCCAACGAGCGGCGTTCAGTCCACCGGCGTATGGGCCAAGCTCCCACAGAATTTCGTGCATGATGTACACGACGGGGAGGGACTCGACCAGCACCACGGCTTTGATAACGGCGTCCTCGGCATAGCCGAGACGCTCCACGCTGAAATCGAACAAGTCTCTATAGAAGCGAGCCTCTTCTATAACTTCGATCTTCGGCAGGTAGAAATAGACGCCCTGGCCTCGTTTGGCCTGCTCGCGTCCGGCGTAGGCCAGCGTGAGCGCGGTCCCCAGAATTGCCGCTGGAATCGGCTCTCCATCGATGGTGAAGTCCGGCTCGTCCAGGTGGGTCCCCCGCTCGCGGTGCATGAAGAACGGCAGGTCGCCATCGGCAATCTCGTAGGTCCGGTTTCGGACCGGATTATGGAAGCTCAGAGTTCGGGTCACGGCATTTCGGCGGTTCAACGCCGCCTGCACCGTGTCGCCAAGACTATGGCCTGCCGAGTCCTCGTCATCATCCAGATAACCTTCGGCGCGTTCGCCCTCGGCCCCTGGATTCAGGGCGTTGATCGCCATATTGGTGATGGATACCGGCCCGGAGATTTCGATACCCGGCCTCAGCAAGTCATCGGGCAGGGATGGCACCTGCCAGTCGCCGGAGTTGATATCGGACTCCGGGGGGAAGGTCGGCGATTCATTCTGTTGAAGGGCTCGCTGGAGCAGAGCGTCTTTCTTGAAACGGATATCGGCGATGGCAGGCGCGAACTTATCGTAGGCTGCGACTATGTACTCCAAGAAATCAGGAGTGAAAAGCTCTTCCGCTCCAGGCACATTCGAAAAACTAACTCTATCTGCTTCAGACATGAAATTCCCCTTCGCGTAACACCTTCAAAAAATTCCCCTCGGAATATTAAGGGCGTTGAAAGTCTGCTGTCAATGATTTCCGAATCGCCTACGAATCTTGAATCTTACTCTTGGAGCGCGAACGTTTAACTTTAGCTGTCGCGCATGCTCGCAGCTCATCTGCCTATATGTGCCGACATGCTAATTCTCGTCAAAATGGACCGCACATGGGACTGTTTTATGCCCGTATTCATCCCGATTCAAAATTCTTCACGTATCTCTCATGGACATTGTCACGACATTTTCATGCCATTACCGCTGATGGCCGATAACCTGAGGCGAATGGCAATGTAGCTGTCAGACATAATCTGTAGCGTTATGAGGGGATGGGCACACAAAACTGCCCAACCCTCTTTCTTCACGTTATTTTTCTATAATACGTCGTCTGTCAGCGTTATTCTGATGTTTATTGTTACGTAACTTTTAATAATTGACAGTTTTCGTAATTGAGTGTAAATTGCGACGCAAGCCTTTGCGGGCTGGCGCCCAAAGCTATGGGTGTTGTCTCGCAGAAGTCTGGCAAAGTTAGCACACAATTTTGGTACGCATGTCTGAGCCTTTGTTGTTCGGCAGATTCTAAATAGCACAGGAGTTTTTGCCAGCATTGCGGCGACCTTTCGTGGGCTGTGGCGGCATTGTGGTGTGCCGCCCGATCAGAACCGCCCGTTCGGTCCACCGCTTCGAACTTTGGAAAAGCGCTTAGTCTTACAACCTGATTAATACAGGCACGCCATAAAATCCGTTGAAATCTTGGCGCATTCAAGATATCTGCGTCAAGTTGGTCTGGATGAGGAACCAGCTTCAGATTTATGTCAGCCCGCCGAAATCAAGACTCCAATATACAACACGATAGTCGAATGACCTCGGCACGATCAGCAATTCTGCCTGGGAATGACCGGCGGTTATTCACGTCGAGTCGTTTTGATGTTGTTGAAAATACGGCCAAATCGATGATCAACATTACAAATATCCGCGCAACGAAAAAACCGACGCAGCATCCGACAGCAAGGAGTCGGTAACGCTCAACGATCAGGAAACACATTCAGAACTCAATCTAGCCCCTGAAACGGAGGAGTTGTTGTATGTCATTGAAGACAATATCAGCCTTTAGACACTGGAAGATCATCGGCGTTTTACTTTTGTTATTGACGATTGGAGTGTTTGGCGTGGAGTCCTCGGGCGTGCCTGTTGCGCATGCAGACGATCCGACTCCAAATGATATTCCTCACGATCCTCCGCCCATGGCGAGCGCCATTATTGACAATGGCACCGTTCACATTGGCGTTTTAGATCAAGGTCATCTGGGAGTCGGAGTGCCTTATAGCAGCGACCCTGCCAGTATAGGCGCAGTGGGCCTTCGCTACGTCCCCATACCCGCTTCTGCGTCGACCGAACCGGGCTGTATCTGTGAAGGATGGGGCGTTGCAGACGCTGGCACAGGCCAGAACGCTCACGCCGACGTCGCTGTCGGCGGAGTCTCCGGAATGACCGTCGACTCGTTTACTTCCTCAGGTGTGTCACCATCCGGGGCGGTTGGCTCCGTCGGCACCCAGGCAGAATCGGTGGTGACAGCCTTTGGTCGGTTGAGGGTGACTCATGATTTCCATCCAACGCCTCTGACACCCAACCTCTATGAGGTGGATGTCACCATCGAGAATATCTCCACAACTGACGTCACAGACCTACGTTACACGCGCACTATGGACTGGGACATCTATCCAACATACTTTGACGAGTACGTGACCATTCAGGGTGTCGGCAGCGCAGCCAACCTGCTCTATGCCGACGACAACGGGTTCCAGGACCCGAACCCGCTGCTGACACGATCAGCCAGCAACGTCGGCAACATGGTTGACAACGGGCCAGACGACCACGGCGCTCATTTCGACTTTGGATTCGGCCCGCTTCCCGCTGGTGGAACACAGACGTTCAGAATCTACTACGGCGCTGCTCCAACTGAAGCTGGCGCGAATGCCGCGCTGACAGCCGTCGGCGCCGAGGCATACTCTTTTGGTCAGTCCAATGGGGGCCAAGTCACCGGTTCTCCAGTAACTTTCATCTTCGCATTCTCTGGCGTTGGCGGTTCGGTGTTGATCCCGCCCGATCTGTTGCTGGAGCCCACTGCGGACACCAACAATGTCGGCGAGACTCACACGCTAACCGCCACTTTGACCGACGACTCCGGCAACCCCGTTTCCGGCGTCACAGTGACCTTCGAGGTCGTCGGCGGCCCCAACACCGGAACGCTTGGAACAGCGGTCACTAACTCCAGTGGTGTAGCGACCATTAGTTACTCGTCCACCGTGACAGGGACCGACGCCATCGTTGCCAGCTTCGTGGATGGAGATAGCAATACTCAGAACTCCAACGGAGTCACCAAGGAATGGGTAACCCCGCCCAACGTGGCACCAACCGTATCCACCCCCAACTCCAGCGTCACGGTTGACGAAGGCGACACTGCCAACAATAACGGCAGTTTCTCCGATCCCGACGCCGGCGACAGCGTGACCATCTCCGCCTCTGTGGGCACAGTCACGCAATCAGGCTCTCAATCCGGCACGTGGAGCTGGTCTTTCAACTCCACAGACGGACCCGCTGAAAGCCAGACGGTGACCATCACAGCCACTGACGGCTCCAGCGCCATAGGGACAACAACATTCGGCCTGACGGTCAACAACGTGGCGCCCAACATCGATAAGGGCGTGGTCGATCTCAATACATGGACAGCCGAGAACATAAGCTCAGGCTCCGGCGTTTGGACCGTCGACGGCAGCGGCAATAGCGTGTTCCAGAGCGTCAACGGCAACCCGACGTTCTTCTACAGTGACTTCAGCTCTCTGGGCAGCCCGCTTCAAGGGACCATCAGAGTTGAGACCACAAGCGACGATGACTTTATCGGTTTCGCCATCGGGTTCAACCCCGGCGACACTGCCAACCCCAGCGCCGACTACCTGCTGGTTGACTGGAAACAGTATAATCAGCCAGACGCATGGGGCTATGGCGCTCAAGGCCTTGCCGTATCCAGAGTGAATGGAGTCGGAAGTAACCCAGATTTCTGGTCGCACAGTGGCGCGCTGACCGAGCTTGCCAGGGGCATCACCCTAGGGAACACCGGTTGGGGCGATTACCAGATCAACGAATTCCAGTTCGACTTCACGCCGACGAGACTTCGCGTTTTCGTCAACGGAACACTGGAACTGGACGTCACGCCTACCGGCCCGAACTTCAGCGACGGCAGGTTCGCATTCTTCAACTTCTCTCAGAGCAGCGTGCGCTACAGCGCGATACAGTCCGACTCAATTGCAGGAGTCGAAGCATCGCCTGTTTCGTTCAGCAAGAACTTTACAGACCCGGGTATTCCAGACACCCACACCGCCACCATTAATTGGGGCGACTCAGGCACAGGCGGAGAAACAGTGACTTCGCCGTCCGGCAGCACTCCGGGCACCGTCTCCGGGACCCATACCTACGCCGACAACGGCACATATACGGTCACAGTCACCGTCTGCGACAGCGACCTAGATTGCGACAGCGACACGTTCACTGCCACGATTGCCAACGTCGATCCCACAGTGGATGCTAATGGCCCTTACTCGGTTAACGAGGGATCCTCGGTGACACTTAACGCGACAGGTTTCGACGTGGCCGGCGCTGCCGACCCGCTGACCTACGCGTGGGACCTGGACAACAACGGGTCTTTCGAGACTCCGGGCCAGAGCGCACCTTTCAATGGCATCGACGGCCCGTCCACCCACACGGTCAACGTGCAGGTCAATGACGGCGATGGTGGGACTGCAGTTGACTCCGCCACGGTCACCGTCAACAACCTGGACCCGGTCGTCACCGCGACTGGCGACACCATCAACGAGGGTGATACTGCGACGGTTAGCGGGACCATCTCCGACCCCGGAACGCCTGACTCCTTCACGGTTGTCATCGACTGGGGCGGGAGTGAAGGTTCCGATACTCTGAGTCTTCCGGCCGGTTCGACTTCGTACTCGGCGACTCACGTCTACGACGACGACGATCCCACCGCCACTCTGTCGGACAACTACGGAATCTCCGTGACGGTAACTGACGACGACGGCGGCATTGGCTCCGCCTCTGCGACCGTCACAGTCAACAACGTGGACCCGGTCATCGAATCGGGCGTGGTCGATCTCAACTCCTGGACCGTCGAAAACTCCAGCCCTGGTGCAGGAGTCTGGACCGTCGATGGCAGCGGCAACAGCGTATTCCAGAGTGTCAACGGCAACCCGACATTCTTCTACAGCGACTTCAATGCCCTGGGAAGCCCCCTTGAGGGCGCTATCGCGGTTGAGACTGGCAGCGATGACGACTACATAGGCTTCGCCATAGGCTTCGAGCCAGGCGACACTTCAAACCCCAGCGCTGACTTCCTGCTTGTGGACTGGAAACAGGGCGACCAGAGCGGCGCTCTGGCCGGTCTTGCGGTTTCGCGGGTTACCGGTGTGCCCACCGGCAGTGATTACTGGACACACTCAGGGGCCATCACCGAGCTTGCCAGGGGCATCACCCTGGGAAGCACTGGATGGGCCAATTATGCGTCCAACCAGTTCCTGTTCGAATTCTCACCCACGCGCCTTCGGGTATTCGTCAACGGCACTCTCGAACTGGACGTCACGCCTACCGGCCCGAACTTCAGCGATGGAAGGTTCGCCTTCTACAACTATTCGCAGTATTACGTCCGCTACAGTGCCATACAATCCGACTCCATAAGCGGAAACGAAGCATCGCCTGTTTCCTTCACCAAGAACTTCACTGACGTCGGCATTCCCGACACACACACCGCCACCATTCTTTGGGGCGACACCAGTTCCAGCGCTGGCACAATCACTGAGCCCTCAGGCAGCACGCCTGGGACAGTCTCTGGGACCCATACCTACGCCGACAACGGCACGTACACCGTCACAGTCACAGTGTGTGATGACGACGGAGGTTGTGACAGCGACACGTTCACTGCCACGATTGCCAACGTCGATCCCACAGTGGATGCTAATGGCCCTTACTCGGTTAACGAGGGATCCTCGGTGACACTTAACGCGACAGGTTTCGACGTGGCCGGCCCCGCCGACCCGCTGACCTACGCGTGGGACCTGGACAACAACGGTTCCTTCGAGACGCCAGGACAAAGCGTGCCATTCAACGGCATCGATGGCCCATCCACCCACACGGTGAATGTGCAGGTCAATGACGGCGACGGCGGCATCGCAGTGGACACCACCACGGTCACCGTCAACAATGTGGATCCGACGATTGTCACCACTTTCCAGGTGGCGCCGATCCCTGAAGCGTCAGTATCAACCTCCGGTAACCTGGTAGCGCAGGCCACCGATCCTGCCGGCTCCAACGACCCACTCGCATTCGACTTCGACTGTGACAACAACGGCTCGTACGAGACCCCGTCCAACCCCAGCACATCCGCTGCCGACTGCTACTTCGACGACAACGGTAGCTACACTGTGGGCGTCAGAGTGACTGACGGAGACGGCGGACAGGCCATCGGGTCGGTCATCGCGGTCGTCACTAACGTTTCGCCGACCGCGTTCATACCCAACGTCGGCCCGGTGGACGAAGGCTCGCCTGCAGTGATCACCTTCGAAGCCGAGTTCGACCCGTCGGTCGCTGACACCACAGCCGGGTTCCACTACTCCGTTGCCTGCGACGGTCTGGCGAGTTCGCTGGCCGGGTCGTATGCGGCAGCAGGAACATCGGACAGCGTGAACTGCGTCTACGGCGACAACGGCACATACACCGTCATGGGGCGCATCTTCGACAAAGACGATGGCTCCAACGACTACAGCGCCACTGTCACCGTCGTCAACGTGGACCCGGTCGTCACCGCGACTGGCGACACCATTGACGAGGCAGGCACGGCAACAGTCAGCGGGACGATCACGGACCCTGGATTCCTGGACACCTTCACGGTGGTCATTGACTGGGGTCCCGGCGAAGGCTCGACGACTCTGAGCCTTGGAGCGGGCGCGACGACCTACTCGGCATCCCATCAGTACATTGATGACGACCCGACCGCCACCCTGTCGGACGACTACGGAATCTCCGTGACCGTCACCGACGACGATGGCGGCGTGGGCACAGCTTCGACAGTAGTCACCGTCAACAACGTGGACCCCGAGCTAACACTCGACCTGACAGGCTCACTGCCGTTCGTCGGTGGAGACGCCTTCATCGGTCGCAAGGGCGTCGAGCAAACTCACTTTGCAGACGCCACAGACGTTGGCGCCGACGATCTGACCTTCGATTGGACCTTCGCTCCGGATCCGACATTAGACCCGGAAACCTACCTCAATGGTGGATCAATCCCGATGTCGGCCTCGGATTCGGCTTCAGTGACTTTCGCAGCGCCGGGCATCTACACCGTCGAAGTGGACGTGACTGACGATGACGGCGGTTCCGCCGACGCTCTCAGTCAGACCAAGATCGTCACCGACGACTGCGACTGCGCCAAGTCCAAGGGCTTCTGGAAGCATCAGTTCAAGGCTTCGACCACTGGCAAGGGCAAACAGCACATCGACGACGCATCTCTGGAAATCTACCTGGACATCGTCGAATACGTCTCCAGTGTCTTCAGTGAGGATGTCGCTCTCGCTGGCATCATCGAAGCGCACAACGTCTTCGATCCACCCAAGTCCAACAACGGCGGAGGAACAGGCACCGGCTCCGGCAGCGGATCTGGCTCTGGCTCCAATGAAGCCACCAACCCGTCGACTACCGGATCCAAGAAAAAGAAGAAGGGCGGAGACTCCGGTTCCGGCTCTGACTCGGACACAGGATCAGGCTCTGACAAGAAGCTGGAAAAGAAGAAGCAGGACGCTCTCCAGCAGACTCTGGCCGCATGGCTCAACTTCGCCAAGGGCGGCATCGACTGGGACGAGGACATCACCATAGACGGCGGAACGGGAACAGGATCCAACAGTGGCTCGGGCACAGGCTCCAAGCCTGCCACGCCTCCTGTGGTCATGGACTTCAGCGATCTGATCGCTGAGGTTGAGGCCATCCTGAACAACCCGCTATCCACCGCTGACGACTTCGAGCATGCAAAGGACCTGGCTGAGTCCGTCAACAAGCACGACAAGGACAACCCTGACTGCGACACCGGCTCCGGCTCCAATAGCGGTTCCGGTTCTGGCAGTGGATCGGGAACGGGTTCCAAGTCGAGCAAGGGCGGAGACGACTCCGGCTCTGGCACAGGCTCCAAGTCTTCCAAGGACAACAAGAAGAACAAGAGGAACAGGAAATAGTTCGCCCTGACAATCGGATAGGCATTTAGCGGGAGGGCCGGTCACAAATTGTGACCGGCCCTCTCTTTCTATATCATTGAGGGAACAGGAATCTTTGTCTCACTCATACAAGATTCCAGATTGAAGGAGGAAGACATGGCATTGTTGCTGGACCGAAACACAATTGAAGGTCTCCTGGATATGGACAAGATGGTCGAAATACTAGAGCAGGCGTTTGGCGAGCTGGCATCTGGAAGCGCGGTGATGCCTCCTCGGACGGCGGTTGTCGATGCCGATGTCAACGGCTGGTATGCCTTCATGCCCGCCCAACTCAAGAGCATGGGAGCGTTGGGCGTCAAAGCGGTCACCGTTTACAAGGACAATGCGTCCAAGCACAGCTTGCCCGTTACGCTGGCGACTATCATCATGCTGGACGGCGACACCGGCCAGGCTATTGCGGTCATGGATGGCGGATACATCACTGCCATGAGGACCGGCGCTGTTTCGGGACTCGCCACCAAACATCTGGCGCGCTCCAACTCTAAAGTCGCGGGGGTCCTGGGGACCGGAGTCCAGGCCCGCGCTCAGCTTTGGGGAATGGCCGCCGGAGCCAGCCTGGACCGACTGATGGTGTTCTCAATGGACCCGATGGACGCTCAGAAAGCCTTCGCTGACGATGTCGCCAAACTCACCGGACTGCCCGTTGATCTGGCATCCAGCGCCCAGGAGCTTGTGGAGAGCGTGGACATCCTCGCGACGGCCACCACAGCCATTAATCCCATTATCGACGGTGACTGGGTGAGACCTGGAACTCACATCAACGGCATCGGCTCCCACGCCCCCGGAGTCAGAGAGTTGGACACCAAGACGGTCGTGAAGTCCAAACTGGTGTGCGACCAGAAAGAAGCGTGCCTGGCCGAGGCCGGAGACATCCAGATACCCATCGAGGAAGGCGCCCTCAGCCCCGATGATATCTACGGAGACCTGGGCGACGTGGTGGCCGGGACGATTCCGGGCAGGGAGAATGACGACGAGATCACGCTGTTCAAGAGCGTCGGCCTGTCCATCCAGGACATTTCAGCGTCCTACTACGTCTACAAGCAAGCGCTGGAGCAGGGAGCAGGCACCGAGTTCAGTTTCTCTTAATCAAGCCCTCAGCCAATGTGACCCGCCATTCTGAATCCGCAGATGAAGAATCTGGCCGTCAGTTACCGTGGTTCACTGACGGCCATTTCCACGAAAACAGAAACTCCCCGAGACCTCTGGAGGATAATCTCGGGGAGTCAGTTTCGTTCCCGTTTGTGATGTGCCCGGTCTCAGGTATTCATTCACTGAGACCGGGCGCTCATGCTTTCTGAATCGCTCTTAGTTGAGGTTCATTACGGTGTCGATGATGTCAGGCATGACTCGCTCGATCACTACCGTGCCGCCGTCCTCAGGTCGGACTTCCAGGTCCCACTTCACATCGCCAATCACCGGGTAGGTGTTCGACAGAGCTGTGAGGCTCACGGTCAGTTCCGCTTTCTCGCCAGCTTCCAGCAGGTCGTCGCTGTCGTTGGCTCCGATGAAGGTCTTGGACCAGTACACGTCCTTGATGACCTGGTTCTTGTCCGTGTAGGTCAGGATCATGGTGTGGCCACTGTCGGAGTCGGAGTTGCCATCGGCGTCGGCATCAGAAGGCTCAGAGACGTCGATGGGCTCGCCTTCCAGTGTGTTAGTGATGGTGACCAGCAGAGAGGTCGCCTGGCCCTGCGCAACCACTTCGTCCACGTTCAGAGTTATGGCGCCATCGTCTGTTACCAGATCAATGCCCACGCACTTGACCGCAGTCATGTCGGAGTTATCAGTGATTGCCAGCGTGACCAGTTTCCATGTGTTGGCGACCAGCACAGGCAGGTCGATGTCTTCTAATGAGCTTCCGCAGGCCGCTGTGTCGTCGAGTCGTAGCTGCAGATCGCCTGCGGCGGTGGTCGTGCCGTACTTGACCCAGAGACTCACCGAGTCGATGCTGGACAGGTCCACGGTGGCGGACAGGTCCGAGTATGCGACCAGCCCGGTGGTGAAGTCGGCATCAATGGCCATGTCGGCGCTGCCGGTGCCTTGTTTCTTGTCGGTTGTGTCTGCTGTCACAGTCGTGCTGGCAGAGCCGGTCCATGCGGAGTCGGCCAGGGAGAGGGTCTTGTTGCTGACGCCGTTGGCGACAACGCCACCCTTGAGTGCCAGGGAGCTTCTCGCGCCCTTCAGGCCTGCGTGGATCGTCTCTTTGCCGCGCTCGGCAGAGAAGATGCCCGTGGACAGGACCGTGAAGGCGAACACGGACGCTACGACCACGAACGCAATCAGGATGATGGCGGTCTCAAGACCGGTGACTCCCCGTTCCTGCTTTAGTGTCCTGCTCGCGTCAGCCAGAGGCTGGAAGCGGAACCCTTTCAAAAGTTTCATTGTGTGTGCCCTCCTCCGCGGATTCGTTTCCCTTTGAGATTCATTGACTTGAAATCTACGATACCGCTGTGGAGGAAAAATCAACATTGGGCAAGCACACAAAGTGAAGGAAGGCAGGGACGCAATATTGATTGCGGGCAAGCACACACCAACATTCACACGGAAGATGCTCATATCCGCCGGCCCCATCAGCGCTAGCGCCCAGGTAATCACACGGATGCAATTTGGAGGGCCACACGTGCCGAAGGTGTCGGCTAGGTGTCAGTTTTGGTGTAGATTAGAGCAGAAACGTCAATTGCTGACGCATGTACTGTAGCCGACTCTGGCCTAACGATTCCGAAAAACCAGTTATGAAGTTGTCCATATTTCTGACAATCTCCGTACATGGTCCATACTATGCTATCCACCCCAGTCAGGGAACATGTCATGGGCCGGGTTGTTGGAGATGTTTTGTTGTTCGGAACCATCGGCATTCATCACGTATATTTCGCGATTGCCGTCTCTGTCAGTCCAAAAAGTAATCATCGTGCCATCTGGGGACCAGTCAGGAGACGAATCTCTTCCTGAGTGATTTGTGAGATTCATTTGGGCCGAGCCGTCAACGTTCATCACGTAGATTTCTTCGTTGCCGTCTCGATCTGACTTGAAAGCGACCTTGCTCCCATCAGGTGAGAAGACGGGTTCGTCATCAATCCGCGAACTGAACGTAATCCGAGTGGGGTTTGATCCATCGGCATTCATGATCCAAATCTGACCATCTGGAATGCCTCTATTCGACAAGTAAGCGATTTTCGCACCGTCAGGTGACCAACTAGGAACAGAGTCAACGCTGGAATTGTTTGTTAAGTTGGTCTCTCCAGATCCATCTGCGTTTATCACGTAGATTTCATTGTTGCGAGTAAATGCAACCTTAGAGCAGTCTGGTGACCATGCAGCGTGATCGGCCCCTACAGAACTGGCAACTAACAATGTCTTGTCTGAGCTGTCGGCGTTGATCGTATATAGGCCTGTGCCTGGAACGGTAGATGAGTAGACAATTTTCTGGCTACTCCAGCACCAATCAGGTTGTGTGTTGGATGCAATTAGGTTAGTAACGTTGACGACGCTAGAGCCGTCAGGGCTCATAGTGAAGATTTCATGGTTTGAAGTTCTGATTGACTGAAACGCGATTTTGCTAGCAGGTGCGGATTCAGTTGTAGGGCAAGTACTTGTTTGCGATGTTCCACCATCATTGAATGCTACCAACCTGTAACAGTACTGCGTCGACGCATTCAACCCTGCGTCCGTGTATGTCGTTGTGTTTGCAGGCAACGCCTTTGTCTGTGAGAACGTCCCGCTTGTGCCTATCGCCCTCTCTAGCTTGTATCCGTCTTCGTTTGTCGCATTGTCCGTCCATGTCAGGTTGATGCTGTCTGATGTGCTCACGCCCAAGAAATTCGTCGCTGCCGCTGGAATCGGTATCGGTGTTGGAGTGGGTGTCGATGCAGGTTCCGTCGTCGGACACGTGCTTACTTCAGATGTCCCGCCATCGTTAAACGCGACCAATTTATAGCAATACTGGGTCGATGGTTCCAGGCTAGAATCCGTGTAGGTTGTCGTGTTCACCGACAATGCTTTTATCTGTGAGAATGTTCCACTTTGGCCGGTCGCCCTCTCAAGTTTGTATCCATCTTCGTTTGTCGCGTTATCTGTCCAGGTCAGATTGATGCTGTTTGATGTGCTCACGCCCAAGAAATTGGTCGCCGCCGCCGGCGTCGGGATCGGTGTGTGAGTTGGAGTGGGTCCGGGTTCCGTAGTTGGACATGTGTTTACTTCAGATGTTCCACCATCATTGAACGCCACCAATTTATAGCAATACTGAGTCGATTCGTTTAATCCAGTGTCAGTGTAGGTGGTCGTGTCCGCCGACAACGCAGTTGTAGTGATCAGAGAGAACGATCCGCTTTGACCGACTGCTCTCTCAATTTTGTACCCGTCTTCATTTGTCGCGTTGTCCGTCCAAGTCAAATTGATACTGTCTGAAGTGCTTACCCCCAAGAAGTTGGTCGCAGCCGACGGCGTCGGGATCGGTGTATGAGTTGGAGTGAGTGTAATAGTTGGTGTCGGAGTGTCAGTAGGCACAACCGTTGTTCCGACAGGGATAGTCGTCGGTGTAGGCATAACAGTAGGAGTCAACGTCGGAGTGAGTGTAGGCGTGGGCGTCGTCGTGACCAATCTCGGGCTAGCCACAAATATGTTATCTGTTTCGTTGCTCTCGGCAATGCGATTGCCAACGTCCACGATCAATTCGATTGTGTGTGGTCCTGCTGAGATTATGGATATCTCCTCGTTAATCATACTGGCGATGCCATTGGAATCCAGACTGTTCACTGGGAAGGTTACAATAACCTCGCCATCAAGAGATATTCCGACGAGGAAAGGCTGCGTTATTGCCTGGTGAGACTCGTTCTTGACAGCCCAATGCACGAATATCTGAGACCCAAATACGAACTGGCTGCCACCCGGTGGTGGTGTGTCCTGGAATGAACTGGGCCGATCGGAGACGACCAAAGCCGCATCCCATCGGTCTGGTTTGAACGGTATCAAGTTGATTGGCGCTGGCGTGGGAGTGACTGACGGCGTTTCGCCGGGCCGCAATGTCGCAGTCGGGCTGGGAGTTGGCGACGGCGTGTTGGTGATAATCGGCGCCAAAGTCGGCGTGACCGTAGGTGTCTGGGTCACAGTCGGAGTCACGGTCGGTGTTGTAGTCAAGGTCGCGGTCACGGTCGGTGTGACGGTGACCGTTCTTGTCGGAGTTACAGTTGATGTTATTGTCGGTGTTGTAGTCAAGGTCGGGGTCACGCTGGGCGTTACGAGAGCCGTTGGTGTCAGAGTAAAGGTCGCGGCTTCTATAGGCGTCGGAGACAAAGTCGCGGTGGGCGTGGGTGTTGGCGTTGCTTCGTTTCTCGAAGTCAGCGCGAAGACGCTGAGACTTCCCACAAGAGCGCTAGCTGTTTTGTTATCAGGACCAACGGAGGTCTTCAACGCTACCCACTTCTGGGTATCAGTTTCAAAATGTTGAATCACCAGATTTGCGGTGTAACTTCCCGAATTGCGAATACCTGCTTCATTGAGTGTAATTGTCACGGTGATGTTCCTCTCGAATTCGTAGTTTCCACCTTCAGGTTGCTGTGCGCTCACAACCTGAAGGTCAAATGCTTTCCCGAGAATGGAAAATCCAGAAAGAAAGTTAGCATAGTTCTGGGGTTCGACAGGCCGATACCAGAGGGTGATTGGTTCACCGGTCGAACCAACTGGCACATCTATTGTCACATTCCCATCTGGAGAGTTGAGTTGCGCTGCATTACCCGGTGTGACCTCCACGTATGGCACTGCAATAGGATCAGTTGGGTCGTCATCCGGAGGAAGAATGTCGAAGGCTACGAGCACTGCAACAACGACTCCGGCTATTGTGGCAACCGCAGCAACCACTTGCAGTAGCCTATACCATCCAGGACGATGCCCACGCTCTTGAATGGGAACATCCAACACCTGACGATGGGCCACCATGCCCTCTTTTTCGACGAAAAACTGTTCTCGGCCTGACGTTCCCCGATAGTTCCCCTGCGGCCTGAACGCAAGCGTGATTTCGTAGTATTCCTCGGTCTCGTTATCTTGGACCGTCTCGAAAGCCATACGGACGCCTGAGAACTCACGACCGTAATCGCCAGGCGTTTCGGCTGCAGTTTGCATGGCGATGACGCGGGCCTGATCCAGCCCGATGTAGCCTATCGACTCACCCTCGTCGGTGAATTCGAAAGAATCGTCTTTGGTCTCGTCAGTATCGTCGCGTTCCATTGCTGCAAGTCCATGTTTCTTGAATTTTGATTGCGTTCATCAATTGTCAAATCAATCGCGACGAGGTCTTTTCTTACGGTTGATTCGCTTTAATGCGTATATTTATGGTATCCCCTAGTGTATGTGATGTTTCCACTCTATCGTTGCACACGGCGTGCAAATTCTCAAACTCCGTAATACACTTGAAAAAGACGCCCGGTTTGCCAGTCGGCGTCCAACAATTGGAGCCAGGAGATTCGAGCCATGAGTATTTGCCCGTCTTGTCAGCAAGACACGCAGGACGATTGGAAGTTCTGCCGACGCTGCGGTCATCAGCTCCAGGAAATTCAAATGAGCAGTGACGAGTTTGTGCCTTCAGGGATCGTCGCTCGGCTGATTTCGCCTTCGGACATGGAAGGCCTGCTGAACAAGACTCTGGTGATTCAGGAAGGCCAGGCCGCAATGCTGATGGTCGATGGTCGGTTCGACACGACGCTTGGGCCGGGCCGGCATTCCATCGGCAACGTTCTGAGGTCCAAACCTCGGAACTCTACAGTCGCCCTGTACCGGACCTCCGACGTTCCGCTCCACCTGTCCATCCCTCGACTGCTGACCTCCGATCCTCTGCCCCTTTCCCTGGCTCTCCAGGTGACGCTGGCCCTGGAACGCCCGGAGCTTTTCTGGAGCAATCTGGCCCAGGGCCTGGAGACTTACGACGCAGATCGGCTCACCTCGACTGTATATCCCGTCATAGAAGAGGCGTGCCAGACCTACATCCAGGGCCGGTCCCTGCGGGAGTTGGACTCCGACACCCGGTTGGGAGACAACCTCAACCTGGCGATGGCCTCCGGCGCTCAGCCTGCCTTCTCTCACTGGGGGCTTCGGCTGGTTTCGGTTCGGGCCGTGGATATGGCCAGCGAGATTTGGGACGAGGTCAGCGATCAGCGCGTCCAGTACTCCGTGGGGATGCTGGAGCGTGAGGTCGAGCTTGAAGGCCGCAAGCGGCTGTTCGACGTGGCGATGGAAACGGACATTCAGGACCTTGCCGAGGAAACGGCGCGAGTCGCGGGAGTCGAGAAAAGGCTCGGTCTCTGGGAACGAATGCGACAGGCAGTTCTGACCAAAAAGCGGGGCGAGATCGCCTCCCAGGCAGAAATCGAAGATCTGGTGCGCGACGCCGACAGGGACCGCCTGCTCAAAGACACCGAACAGCAAGACCTGGTGCGCACGATTCAGGAGGCGAAGGACGACCACGAAAAATCACGAGAGTTCGCGCTTCGGCGCATCGACGCCGAGCAGAACTTCGAATATGAAAAGCTGAGCATCGTCCATCGCAACGGATTGGAACAGGAACGCATCGCCCTGGAAGCCGCCAACGCCCGACAGCAGATGGAGTCTCGCTGGTACATCGAGCTTCGAGAGCTGGACTGGCAGATTGAGCGCGACCGCCGAGCCGCCGACTTTCGCCGACAGCAGGAGGCCGAGGACCAGGACGCTCGAAACCAGGCACGACTCGGGCAGGCGCAGACCTCCTCAAGCATTGCCGATATTGAGCGCGGAGATGATCAGAAAGACCTGGAGATGCTTCTCCAGATCGACGCTCAACGCAGGCAGATAAAACGCGACGATCAGCAGGCCCAGCATATGGCCGAACTCGACGCCGACGACCGCCGCCAACAGATCGCCCTTGAAGGCGAGCGCCAGCGTCTGGACATGCGCATCCGAGAGGAACGCGAAAAGAGCGACGCCGAGCTTCGAAGAATCGACGCCCTGTCATCCGCCAGTATCGAAACTCTTATTGCCGTTTCAGGCACAGAACAGGCTCAGATGCTAGCCCAGCTAGCTCGCACAAGGGCGCTGGCCGGGCATTCCACCGAGCAGATCCTGGCCATGCAGGCCGCCGACAGCCCGGAGGTCGCCGGAGCCCTCAAAGAGATGCTCACCGCCGTCGCCGCCCAGGGCCAGCTTGAGCAGTACGAGCGGCTGGTGTCCGAGGTCAAGGAAAACGCCGAACTCAATCGAGAGGACTACCAGAGAAACATGCAAACTATGAGCGAGATGTTCAACACAGCTTTGGATTCTGTTAGGGACACCGCCACAGCCTTCGCTGGCAGCGGGGGCGGCGTTGTTCAGTCGTAGCCCCTCTGGTACGATGGTTTGAAATCCAGGGTGGTGTTTAGGTAGGAATTTAGACTACGTCTGGGCTTTCCCCCACGCTATCTTCACCATTTCAGACAATTCTCTTGACCGCCTGAAAGTTCAAAACAAGGATTACTTATCCTCTAAGCAGTCAACCAGTAACCTCACTTCGCATCGCTCACCCTTATAGGAGGTGAAAGCATGGCCACTCAATCCAGCGCCGCTCTCGGTGACAACTCCGGGATAGACAGCGACCTTCTGCTGGCCCAAAGCACACGGGTGCCAGACCTGCCCGGGGCGTTCAAGAAGAAGGCCGTGATCAACCCGGAAGAGACCGGGATGATAACGTCCAACGGCTCGGTGT
>JASLRP010000521.1 GCA_030743915.1 SAR202 cluster bacterium
AGCGGAACGGGTGTGGGTCGGTACATCTGGCCTTACAGCGAAGCCCGTGGTCTGAGGAGCCGGATGCGGGAATTCTGCACGTCCGGATCTGCTGGGGGCCCTGGGGGAGTGATCCCCTGGGGCTACCCGACCTATATCTCGTTGGGCTCCGAGATCGGCGAGGCCATGGCCTCAGCCTGGGATCAACAGCTTGGTGTCAAAACCAACCTGATCAGGACCGGATACTTCACGTACAGACCCGAACTGGTGGCCCGTTCCACCAACACCCCTGGCTTGTTCATCTGCGGAGACGAGAACCACTCCAACTTCCCGTATGACTGGGCGCATGGGTTCGTAATAAGTTCCGCCAGCGCAGGTGGATACGGAGTCGGTCAGGAGGTTCCATACGCGACTTCGGCGTACTTTGCCATGTCCGGTGAGCCAGACAAAGCCAAACGCGAAGCGCTGGCGGCGACTTTCTACACCGAAAACCGCGAGTGGGCCAACTGCGTGGGCATTTTAGAGGAGCCGTTGTGGCCGATGTTCGACCCCGACGAAATCGTAGTGTGGGACCAGAGGCCGAACGCCAACGGCAACCTCCACGGCATCAACAACGTCAGGAGCATCAGGCTCAATCAGCAGTAGAACATCGTGAGCTTCCCGAGGACCCAACCGCCAAATTCTAAACGTGACGTTCCAAAATTGGGAGAAATCGTGACCAAGAGCCACAGAATCCTAACAATATTCGTAGCCACGATAGCCGTGCTGGCATTGGCCGGAACCACAGTCTTGGCCTTGACCACGTTCAAGCGAGATATTGGCGGCAGCGTGACGGCGAAAGTCCACTCTCCCGACGGCATCGAGGTGTATCTGGACGAGGCTCAGACCCAAGTCGCCAACGACGTGGCGTTCGGCACAGTCAACGTGGACCTCTTTGGCACGGCGGCGGGAGGCGACACCATCCCTGTCTGGGTCCACAACTATTCTCTGAGCACGGCGCGAATCTCGGTGGGAGACGATTTTAGCGAAGGCGATGTTGCCTTCAATGAGAACAACACCACTCTGGGCGCTGGTCAGACTCTGGCAGGAGAACTATCCCTGAATTTCTCGTCCAGCGCTCGCGGAGATTTCGACTTCGTCATTACATTCAGGGCGGAAGGGCCGATCGCAAGCCCTGTGCCTGCCCCTACTCCGACTCCTGGTCCACTGCCGCCGAGCATAACGATGTCGGTAGCTTTGGACAACGTCGGGTCACCCTTGTTTGACATGGGTCGTGGAACATGGCCCGATGTCCTGTTCCACGGTTTCTTCGGTTTCATGGAGCCGCTGTTGAGCTGGGAACCTACCTACGACAGCCAGGGCAACCCAATCGTCACCACTGGAGGCACGTGCCATGCGCCCTACCTGGCCACTCGCTGGGAATGGGACCTTCCTCTCAAGTCTGGCGGGACTTCGACGATACCTGGAAATGATATCGGTAACCTGGACCCAATTGATCTCAGCGATCCTGATAACCAGGGCGTCATGAGGGTGTTCCTTCGTGAGGATGTCGACTTCTATCGCTCCGTCGACGGGGACCTGATTAACATTGGCCGCATTACGGCTGAAGACGTCGCCTGGTCGTTCAACGATGCAGGCTCGGAAAATCCGAACTCTCAGAACTCCAATTCGTCGCAAGCGTACGAGAACTGGAAGCCCTGGCGCGCTGTCAGCGACTTCGTCGTCGAGGCGCCGGGTCGGACGTTCCGTGCCAATGGCCTCCCGGACGCTTCCTCAATGTGCCAGGATGCAATCTGGATTCAATCCAAAACTCTGCACGATGAGCTTGGCGACACATTCGGCGTACCCCACGGCACGGGTCCGTTCGTTGTTCACGAATGGTTGCCCTCCCAGCGCATCGAAGCCGAGTCCAGGGTTGACCACTGGAGGAAGAACCCTGCGTTCGACAACATCGTGTTCATCCAGGTCAACATAGCTCAACAGCGCACCGCCATGCTTGAAACTGGCGCTGTCGACATAGCTTTGCCGTCTATCGACGACGTCGGACGGTTAGAACAGGAAGGCTTCAAGTTCCACGAGGGGCTCGACATCATTAACGGCAACTTCTTCTACTTCGCAGGCAACAACTGGTCTTTCAAGTACCCGCCGGGTTCGACCTTCGGAGATGACGACCTGTCCGGCCTGCCGATGATGCGGGCTGGATTCATCCCGACAGAGAAGTACCCGTGGATCGGCGACCCCAGGCTCGAATGCGTAGGAATCGATCGGTCCAATGCCGCCATCCAGGACACCCCTGGCGCGGGCTGCGACGTAGCGAACTTCGAATATACATTTGACGGCTACGACCCCGCGTTCACCCCAGAATCGGTGGGATTCGACTATACCGACACGGACAGGTTTTCCTACGAAACTCCGTCCATGCTGAAGGCAAAGGCTTTCCGCAAAGCGTTGTTGCATTCCATTAACCGCGAACTGATCGCCGCCACGGTTACAGGCGGCTACGGCGAGAGCGTTTACGGTGGGGCGCTCCCCGGACCCCCGTTCCACCAGTCACATCCCGAGTACAAGGATCGCTGGAACTACGCCTTCGACCCTGGCCTTGCTCTGGAGTTCCTGGCGGAGTCCGGCGTTGAGCCTGGCTTCCGATTCGAGTTTTTCTGCTCCCAGGGCAACGGCACCTCGTTGGAGGTGTGCGAGACAACCGTGGCTCAGTGGAAAGAGAACCTCGGCCTCGACCCGTTTATTGACAGTTCGCAATACTCCTCGCGCCGACCGTCGATGTTGGGTCGAGAACTCCACGTGCCGTGGATGACTCGATGGGGAGCCACCAGCAAGCAGGGCCGCCAGAGCGCCGACGGCGGAGCGATGCCCAGTGGCGGCTTGTGGCCGCTTCCGGCCGGTGGATGGAACCCCAGTCTCGAGGACAACCGGTATTGGGCAGACCGCGAGGAGACTCGCGCTCAGCCACCAGGATCAACCGAGAACCTTGCGTCCCGTGCGGCGATCGTCGACTGGGCGCATGACATGGCTCTGGCTGGAGGTGTAGTCGAAGTCCCGGTTCTCTTCGGTTTCAACGCGGACACCATCGAGCGTTGGAATCTCAACCCGTGGGAGGTAGTCAACTCCTTCGAATACATCGTGCCAGCCGGGCAATAACTTGGACTGTTGGAGAATGAAATGATGCCCAGATGGTTCACTCTCAAGTGGATAGTCATAGCCGTGTTGGTGTTGGTGATAGCGACCGGCGTCGCGTCTGCCCTGACCACGTTCACGCGGGATGTTGGCGGCAGCGTGACGGCGAAAGTGCACTCTCCCGACGGTATCGAGGTGTATCTGGACGAGGCTCAGACTCAGGTTGCCAACGATGTCGCGTTCGGCGCCGTCAAGGTGGACCTCTTCGGGAGCGCCGAAGGCGGAAACACGGTTCCGGTCTGGGTCCGCAACTACTCTCTGAGCACGGTGCGAATCTCGGCTGGAGACGATTTCAGCGAAGGCGAGGTTGCCTTCGATAAGAACAATGCCACCCTGGGCGCGGGCCAGACTCTGGCGGGGGAACTATCAATGGAATTCGCGTCTGAGGCTCGGGGAGATTTCACCTTCATTATATCTTTCCGGGCTGAAGGCCCCATAGCAGGCCCTGCTCCTGCCGCGACCCCGACGCCTGGCCCTGTGCCATCGAACATTACCATGACGATGGTCGTTCGACAGGTTTCGGAGCAGTTCGGTGACTTTGAAGTTCAGGGATACGGAGCAGGAAGTCCAAGCGAGAATTCGATGGGCTATTTCGATCATCTATTGGTTCACGATGGCGCGGACCCGTTAGCGTCCTTCGTAGCTGAAGCGTGGAGCGTGAATACAGCGGGCGACGAGCTTACTCTGAACATTCGCAAGGGCGTAAAATTCAACACGCCTACAGAATTCGCGGGCAACGACTTCGGTGAATTGACCGCCCACGATGTCGCCTGGAATATGAACAGGCAAAATGCTGTCGTAAATCCAAGGCTCGATGGCAGCAAGGGCGCCCAGTTGGGAGCCACGTTCGGTCAGGCCGTTGCTGTTGACGATTACACCGTCAAGGTCCCAATGGTCACGGACATATTCTGGGGCATGCCGATCAGCGAATTTGACATCAACGACACCAGTGTCAGGCTCGACAGCAAGAAGGCCTATGATGACATGGGCGCGGCGGCAATGGAATTTGTTCCGGTAGGCTCCGGGCCGTTCACTATCGGCGAATGGTCGCCAAATGACCGTGGCACGGTCCACGCTGTGCCCGACCACTGGCGGGAACCTCCGCATATCGGCGAGTTCGTTGTGATTCAAGTGCCTGACACAACCAGTCGTCTGGCTATGATGCAAACTGGTGGAGTAGACTTTGGCGAGATTGACTTCGGGCGGATTCGCGAACTTGACGGCAGGGGCTTGAAATTCGTCCAGACAATGACCGATGCCGACACGATGACTCTCAGCACAATCTGGCCAGGCAACCTCTGGACTGATGTGAATGCCAAGACCGGCGATCCCCTGGAGCCCTGGAATTCACCGGTGTATGAACAGGATTATCCATGGCTTGGATGCCCGTGGGGAGACAAGTGCCCATACGATGACAACGACAACCCCGACGGCATGTCCGACATGGAACAGGCCCGGCTCGTGCGCTGGGCGCTCTCAATGACCATCGACAGGCAAGGCATCCTGGACGTCCTCCAGGGCGGCCTGGGAACGCCCATCTACCTGGAGTTGATGGGGCCGAAGTTCCCGGGCTGGCAGCCTGACCGTACCGTCACCTCAGCCATGATCAAGGCCGCCCACGAGAGGTATGGCGGCACGGACTGGCCGGAGTACGATACCACTCCCGCTGAACCGGACTACGAGTGGCCGTGGACCATACCGACAGACTTCACTGAGGCCGAGCGCCTGCTGGACCTGGCGGGCTACCCAAAAGACAGCAACGGTGTTCGATTCGACATTACTCTCAACAAGTATGCTTGTGAGACCGGCAGCGTTTGTTTGGAACAGGCCGATGCCGTCGCTGCTGGTTGGGAATCCGTCGGCGTCAAAACGACGGTGCTTCAGGAAGAGTATGGAGCCGTAGTCGTCCCAAGGATGAGGGACCGAACGCAAGCGTGGCCTGTGGTGAAAAATTGCAGCGTCGAGACCGCAAATTATCCCTTCGACTGGCCTCCGCCCGCCTCGGACAGCACATTCAGCCGACCAGCCTGGGGCTGCGCGTTCGAGAGCGAGTTCCTAGTACTACAGCCGCACTTTAACAATGTAGAATAGACTGCCAGATTATATGTCAAGGAGGCGGTCATGTCTGGCGAGGACAGCGATCGATATGAGTGGAGAAGTCCTATCGAGTTAGAGGAAGTTGAGTCTTGGGCATG
>JASLRP010000522.1 GCA_030743915.1 SAR202 cluster bacterium
AAATTTCCGCCGTGATTGATGCGACTTCGATCTCAGAGTTGCCCGAGTGGCTCCAGACTGCCGACAAGATACCGGCGGCGATGAGAACCACAACCATCAGCATCGGCCCCACGGTCTCTGATATTACGGCGGATTGCGCCCGCTTGATCAATCCCTGTCTGTGAGTTGTGGCGACACGCGCCCACTCGTCGGTTTTGGGATCTCGCTCCAGCGTCACCCACATCTCGGTCCCCTGCCAGTTATTATCAAATAATCTTGATTCCAGCATACGGATTTAGGCGTATATTCCACATCAGGGTAACGAGCAAGTTCCTCAGGGTGCCCGCCGAAGTTTCGTCATGGTGTTGGCACGGCGGTACGCCCTAACGCCTCAACTGGCGTGGCTGATACAATTGACATCTAATATTCACAATTGCCAACAGAGGCAGCAGTTGGACCAGATGCAATACGACCTGCAAACAGAAGAATTCGAAACCGATACACCTGAAACCATCGATCCCCAGGGACTGCAGGGCCGCGTTCTTCGGCTGATGGACTTCGACACGATTCGGGAACAGTTGGCGAACAACGCCACGTTCTTCGGCGCGCGCCAGATGGCCCTGAATCTGATGCCTACCTTCGACGAACGCGAAGTCCAAGACCTTCAGGACGAAACCGCAGACGCGGGCCAAATGCTGGAAGAGATCGGCGACGTGAGCCTTGAGTCCAGCGTGGACACCTCCGAGTCGGTGGCCCGAGCCGCCCTGGGTGGCATTCTGACCGGCAACGACCTGCTGGCAGTGGCCGATTCGCTGGAGGTGCATCGACGCGCCCGTGCGGCCGCTCTCAGAGCCAAGAATCAGGCTCCGATTATGGCCGACATCGCTCAGGTGATCCCTGACCTTCAGGAACTTCAACGCCAGGTGCGCTCGAAAATTGGACGTCGAGGCGATGTTGTGGACGACGCGACGCCCACTCTGCGAGTGCTTCGAAATCAGGTGCGCCAGGCTCACGATGCCGTCACCGACGCGCTGAACAACTTCATCCAATCTACCACAGGCAGAAACACCCTTCAGGACCCGATCATCTCCGTGCGCGGAGACCGACTGGTTGTTCCGGTCAAGGCTGAGATGCGCCATCGGGTGCAGGGCATTGTCCACGACGCCTCCAACACCGGCGCCACCCTGTTCATCGAACCGATGGGCACGGTGGAGCTATGCAACAACTGGCGCGAACTTGTCCTGGAAGAAGACCGAGAGGTCATGCGTGTCCTTCGAGATCTGTCTTCGCTGGTCGGCGTGGTGGCCGACGACATCCGTCTTGCCAACAAACTGACGGCGAGGTTGGACTTCGCGCTGGCCCGCGCTCGATATAGCCATCGACTCCAGGCCGTCAAACCCATCACTCGGAGACAAGAGGACGAACGGTCGGACGACAGCGAAGAGCCTCAGTCTTCAATCCGTCTCATCCGAGCCAGGCACCCGATGCTGGGCAGAGACGCCGTTCCCCTCAGCATCAACATCGGCCCGGATTGGTCTGCTCTGGTCATCACCGGCCCAAACACCGGCGGCAAGACTGTGGCCATGAAGACTGTAGGTCTGCTGGCTCTGATGCACCAGTCCGGAATTCACATCCCCGCTGAAGAGGGGAGCGCCCTCCCGGTTTTCGATGGAGTGTTCGCTGACATTGGCGACCAGCAGAGCATCGCGGATTCGGTCTCGACCTTTGGCTCCCATATCGGCAACGTCATTCAGATTCTCGAGAACGCAACGCCCCGGACTCTGGTGCTATTGGACGAGCTTGGAAACAGCACCGACCCGGAGGAAGGCTCGGCCCTGGCAAAGGCCATCATCGGCCATCTTGCTAAGCTTGGAGTGCCCACCATCGTGACGACCCATCACCGGAACGTCTCCGCCTTCGCCGAGGCCAATCCCCACACCACCAACGGCAGTTTCCAGCTTGACCCTGACACCCTTGAACCCACATACGAGTTGACGATGGGCGTCCCCGGTCGCAGCTACGCGATGGCCGTCGCTGAGCGTCTGGGGCTTCCTCGCGAGATCATGACCGAGAGCCGAGAACTTATGGAACCTCAACACCTGAGGTTCGAGGACTGGCTGAACGAGCTTCAGGGCGAGCGTCACCAACTTCAATCGGGTTTGGAGGATACTCAGAGGGCCAAGGCCGAAGCCGAAAGCCTGAGAGACCAGTTGACCGAGCAAGTGGAGTACCTCGTGGAGCATCGCGACGATATCCTGAACGCGGCGCGGCAGGAGATCATATCGAGGTTCGATCAGGTCAGGGGCAAGCTCCAGACCGCAGAGGCTTCCCTGTCTTGGGCCACACCGACGACCCAAAATCCACCAGAGCAGATCGAACGCATCGAGCGCATCCGCCGGGATTTGGCCGCCCAGGAGTTAGAAGAACTGCCCGCCCCCGCCCCCGCACGAGTGAGAGTCGAACCTCGGCCCATCGCCGTCGGAGATACAGTGTTCGTTCGCGGCCTGAATCTGCGAGGCGCGGTCACTGATCTGCCATCCCAGGGCGGCGACGCGGAGATCGCCATCGGGAACGTGCGCATCAACGTGGACCTGAACCGGCTGAACCGCATCGACGAAGAACCCTCTGACAAGCCTCCTGAAGAGGCCGTGAAAATTCAAGTGGGCCCGC
>JASLRP010000523.1 GCA_030743915.1 SAR202 cluster bacterium
CCCCACTACCCGATGCACGCGCCGCAAGAGTACATGGACCGGTTCCCCGACCTGCCGTGGGATCGTCAGGTTATGGCCGCGATGATCAGCGCAGTTGATGACGCGGTGGGCAAGATCATGAACGAATTGGAACGCCTGGGAGTCGCAGACAACACGCTGTCGTTCTTCACATCCGACAACGGGCCATCACGCGAGACCAGGAACTGGCTCGACGGCAATCAGGACCCGTACTACGGCGGAACGTCTGGCGGTCTCAAAGGGCACAAGTTCAGCCTGTTCGACGGCGGTGTCCGGATGCCGGGAATTGTCCACTGGCCGGACCGCATCGGAGGCGGTGTCGTGAGCGACGATGTGTGCGCCACTATGGACATCGTGCCCACCGTGCTTGACGCGGCAGAAGCGGACAAGAGTCAGCACGAGCTAGATGGCTCCAGCTTGCTTGAGCATCTGACTGAAAACACGTCGATGGGTGAACGCCCTGTATTTTGGGAGCTCGGCAGTCAGACCGCTGTCAGGCGTGGCAAATGGAAACTGGTGTTGAACGGTCAACTTGTCGAACACGAAGGGCCGGTCGCAGACGTCCACCTTGCAAATCTTGGAGACGACCCGTCAGAGTCGGTGAACCTTGCCGACGATGAGCCGGAAGTCGCAGCCGAATTGAAGCGCCTCGCGGAGGACTGGCGGGCCGGAATTGAACAGCGATGGTCGCGAGATTTTGCGACGCCAGAAAACGAGGATCACGGTTACGCTTTGGCCTGAGATCCCCTGATTAGGAGCGCTCGTCAAGCCAGTCAGGATCGGACTGGAAGGACTCCGCCAATGCCAGTTTGCGTTCTGGAGAGAGCCACGAAGCCTCGATGCCGTTGAGTATCAGAGCGCGAATCTCATCAGGAGTGAAGCCAAAGCTGGTCTCCAGGGCATGGAACTCTTGGGCCATCGAATTGCCGAACATCACCGGGTCGTCGGTGTTTATCGTGACCATCAACCCTCTGTCGAAAAAGTCTCGAACAGGGTGTTGGTCGATGGAGTCCACGACCCGAGTGGCGACGTTGGACAGCGGGCACATCTCGATGGGCAGGCGGGACTCGGCCAGATATTGGACCAGCGATTCGTCTTCGACGGCGCGAGTGCCGTGACCGATGCGCTCGACCTCCAGAGCCTGGATTGCTCCCCATACGCTGTCCGCGCCGGCCGCCTCTCCGGCGTGGGCGGTAGTGTGGAACCCCATCTCTCGGGCAGTCGAGTACACGTCGCGAAATATCTCTGGAGGATACAGATGCTCCGAGCCGCCGATACCGATGCCGACGACGCCCAGTGATCTGACCTCAGACAGTTCGGACAACACGTTGGCGGCGTTTTCGGCTCCCAGGTCTCGCACCAGATCCGGCACCAGCGCTACCTCGACGTTGGGCACTCGGTCCAGGCCCTGGCGCACCGCCTCGATGAGTCGGCCTGTTTCCAGCCCTGTCGAAAAAAACCGCGCAGGAGACAGGAACGCCTCGACGTATCGAATGTTCTGGTCTGCAAGACTGCGGGCCACCGCCTCAGAGGAGAAGGTGAAGTCGTCGTACTCTCGTATGAAACCGTTTTTCCAGGTCCAGGTTTCCAGGAAATGCGGGAAATCTCTGAACTTGAAACGGTCTCTCAGGGCGTCCATGTCGGGGACGGTCGGGTCGCCGCCGTACTTGCGGACCAGTTCCCACGTAGCGTCCAGCGGAATCGAACCCTCGAGATGAAAGTGTAGTTCAACCTTTGGCACGCGATGGCGCCATTCGGCGAGTTGGTCTGTGCCCTCTGTGTCGGGCTGGTCTGTGGGATTTTGCATAAGACGCTGCTACCTCTGTTTGAGTATGAGTTGTCCGCAGAGGAGATGTCAATGATCATGGCTCTGGAGCGGGAAGCGCTGTGGGACAAAGCTAGCAGCGTCTGGAACTGGCGATTGTCAGAGGACGCAAATCGGGTCAAGCGTCGCAGAAAAACTGGATGGAAGGAAGTCTTACTCGTCTATTACAACAAGGCCTTCCCGAGCGGCTTCCACGATGGCCTCAGAGCGACTGCTGACGCCAAGCTTGCCGTATATGTTGGTCAGGTGGAACTGCACTCCGCTGACGGTGACGTTGAGAAGATTGGCGATTCCTCTGTTGGGCTCTCCACGAGCCAATAGCTGGAGCACCTCGGCCTCTTTGGCGGTGATATCAGTGTCGGCGTTGCTGCCGTTTTGCTGAGGTCCGCTGAGATAGCCACGCATGATCACCCGAGTTATCGCTGATGAGTAAACTGTCTGGCCGTCCACCACCATTCTCAGAGAGTCGATGACTTCGCGAGGCTTTGTGTCCTTGAGCATGTAGGCCTCGACGCCGACGTTCATCATCGCCCTGATGTATGGCTCGTTGCTGTAATTGGTGAGCACCACCAGCCGGACATCGGGGTGTTTGGACCGGACTCTGCGAGATAGTTCAATGCCATTGATAGGGCCATCCAGCCGAATGTCCGTCAGTACCACGTCCGGCTCGTGATTTGAGATCAATTCCAGGGCGTCGGGGGCGTCGGGGGCGTTGGCGGCTTCTCCCACCACCTCGAAGTCATCCTGGGATTTCAGAGACGCGATGGCTCCGGCTCTGAACATTGGGTGGTCATCGACGATCACTACCTTGATTATGCGTTTTGTCTCGATTGTCATGGCGATGTTTGCTCCGAATTGTGGTGTATAGGCAGGCAGACTAGCACCGTTGTGCCGGTGGGTTGGTTCTTGAGCAATTTGAACTGGCCTCTGGCCTGGGTGGCGCGCTCCCGCATCCCCACCAAGCCTAATCGCACGTTTTTGTCGGCAGGGGCTTCTATTGGCAGGCCTACCCCATCGTCTTCCACGGTCATCTCGATTTCATCTTCGCGCAGGGCCAGGTGAATCCAGACGTTATCGGCCCTGGAGTGCTGCTGACAGTTATTCAACGCTTCTTGAGCAATTCGATAAAGGGCAAGCCGGGTCTCCTGGTCGAGAGTCAAATCTTCAGTGATGGTTCCATGATGCAGTTTGAAATGGAATCCTGCAAGTCTTGCCGCCTCGTTGCCCAGGTATTCCAGCGCTGGCGCCAGGCCCAATTCCTCCAAAACGCCGGGGTGCAGGCTGGTGGAGATTTCACGTAGGCCGGTGGAAATAGCCTGTAAATCGTCCAGCGCGCCAGGCGGGAAATCGTCCTCATCGTATCGCCACACCATGTTGGAAATCTGCGCCAGCGCGTCATCGTGCAGGTATGATGCGATGCGCGCCCGTTCGGTTTCCTGAGTGTCGACCAGCCTGCGGTTTAGCTCCGTCAGTTCGCTGGCCTTATTCTGAAGTTCGTCGAAGAGTTCCAGCTTCTCAATGACGGTGGCGATATGGTTGGCTACCGTCTGGGCCAACTCCAGGTCTTCGGGCTGGAATGGTTCCTCTGTAATCTTGGGACCGAGACACATGAGCAATCGGCCATCAGGTTCTTGATTCAGGTTTATGATCATGGTCTGGCCGTTTTCATCCAGCTTGTAGGAATCTACCGATATGGCTGATGGAACTTTGTTGCCATTCAAAACCGCCCCCACCGCCTGGCTAAAGTTATCGGGAGCCTGTCCCTCCGAGGCCACGACTACTGAGCGGTTGTGCCAAACTCTGACGAACTCGGCGTGCATCAATTGCAGTTCGGTCACCATTGTGCGCAGGACGGTCCTTGCCAGATCATCGAAGTGTTGCGAGTTCGCCGCTTCGACACTAACGCGTCGCGAAAGGTTAGCGTGGTCAACGAAGTCTCTATACAGCAGTCGGTCCACGGTGGCGAATGCCAACCTGCGGCTACCTGATATCAGCGGAATTGCCACGAACAAGATTATGAGCAGGAGTATTTGAAGGGTTGTGCTGTTGCTCAACTCGTCTCCGCCAGCGGCTCGAACGACGGCAATAAGGCCGCCGTATATGACCACCGCGACGAAGGACATCAGGGTGTAGGCGGCGCCTCGATGCACCAGTCTGCGGATTCCCATCAGATGGTGCCGCAGGATTGCGTATCCGAATGCCAGAGGAATGATGACGATGGTGGGCACTATCGTCTCGGCGTTGATTATGGCTGGCAGACCGACGACATCTGGAGCAACGCTGAGGAGGACGAACGGAATCACAGTAGCGGTGGCGCCAAACGCCATGATTCTCAGTTGCTCTTTTTCAGGCGGAGAGCTATTGCCAAAATATCCAATGATCAAGAAGATCACTCCGCCGAGGAATCCGACACCGATTTGCGAAAGTTTGACCTTTCTGACGGCATCGAAGATTTCGGGAAGGAAATACACGCTCACCACATAAAGCATGCCGACAGCCACGGTCCAGACAGCCATTCCCACAAGCAGAGGTCGAATAACGAAGTTCTGCTTTCTCACCCGCTCCGGAGCCAATGTGAACGACGAGAAAAATGCGAAGAACATCGCAGCAGATCCCATAAGCGCATATTGCAGAATGTCCGTCGCCCAATTCAATTGCCGAGCGCCAGCAGGGGCTGCCGCGAACGCTAACGCCATGACGACGAAGAGCACGGACAGCGCCAGCGTCTGGGGGGTATGGTTGGCTCGGTAAAAGACGAAAAAGCTGCTCAATGCGAATACTAAGCTGACGATGAACAAACTGGTTATCAGTGGGACTCCGGGGTTGTTTTCCAGACTGACGCTTGACTCTATTACCTCCTGATCAGACAGCGACAGAATTTTGACGGAATCGCCGGAGTCATCTGTTTGCTGCCATGTTTCACGTGTGACTGCCACGCCATCTAGTTCCAGCAAAACGTCGCCGGCCCGAGCGCCTAGTTGCCATGCATTCGATCCTGGCCGGGCGGAGGTAATTATCATCTTGTCATCTGGGCCTGAGGCTGCTTCGATCCCAACGCGATAGCCTCCATTCCAGCCCATGATGCTGAATGCCACCAGCGCCGGATAGGAGACTGCCA
>JASLRP010000524.1 GCA_030743915.1 SAR202 cluster bacterium
GCACTGTTGGAGGGAACGATGACGGAGACTTCGAGCTCCAGTTACATCTCACTGGGACTACAACAGATAGCGGAACGGGTGTGGGTCGGTACATCTGGCCTTACAGCGAAGCCCGTGGTCTGAGGAGCCGGATGCGGGAAATCTGCACGTCCGGATCTGCAGGGGGCCCTGGGGGAGTGATCCCCCGGGGCTACCCGACCTATATCTCCTTTAATCGGAGTTGCGATCGTCACAGCAATCGGAATTCCCTCGGCGCTGAGTTTCACATCCCTCGGTTTGACGGTAGGAGACAAACCCTTCCTGGACTTGATGGATCAGACCACCGGTTCCGGTGTGGTGATTGTCGCAGGCATCGTGGGAGCAGCTTTGATAGCATGGTTTGTTCCAAGAACAACTCTCCTGGACGCAATGAATTCTCGATTGCCCAACAATTGGATCATCTATATTGGCCGGTATCTCCCCATTGTTGCAGTATTGCTCCTGTTGGCGACCTATTTGCTCTAATTCGTGCATGTTTTAGCTCTGGTTCTTGAGGCTCGACCTAATGCAGATCCTAAAATGCTTATCTAGGCGCCAAGGCCAGGGTTCTCGAGATGCTGGTGGAGTTCTTTTGCGGGTTGTTGTGCGTGTTGAAAGGGTTGGCTGGGCTACGGGGTTGGATTGCAGTTCCGAGCCGACGCCCTCGTGATGTCAGTTACCCGGCCCTTTCAAAACACAAGGCACGTAGATTCCACCATGGCTTTAGTTCAAAGTCAGCGCCGCACCGCACGCCAATTAGTGAAAGATGTAACAAAGATTTAACATTTGGGTAACATGTCCGAAACATCATCCCTGCATAATGTGAAATATAGAACAAACTAATGGCTGGCCAGCAACAAGCGAACCCAGCCTCACATTAAACAGGGAGTGGGAACGATGGAAATGGTACTCGGCGGCGCAGCTTTCGTGGGTCTCTTCAGTCTATGGGTGGTCGTTCCCAGCATCATCCGCAAGAACAAAGAAGACTAGCCAGTTCCAGTGTCAGGCTCTCAAATCCCTGACACACCCAAAACCACTGTCGCCGGACTTGAAACCTGTCCGTCGGCGCATCGGGCAGCAAAGCCCGTCATCATGCTAAAATATGTGCCTGATCGAGATTCGATCAGGCACATCGAGTGTAAGAAGCCCCTTTATCCCAGCAGAATGCGAGACTGCAAGGATAGGCTGACCGCTCAACACAACTGGCGACAGCCCAGCGCTCAAAGTGCTACCGTTCATCAATAGAGTTCAATCTCATAATTTTTCAAGGAGAGGTGTGCCATGCCTGGGGCGACCAACGCCAGCGATGTAATCAAGATGATCCAAGATGAAGGGGTCGAGATTATCGATCTCAAGTTTGTTGATGTGCCCGGCACCATGCAGCATCTGGCGATTCCTCCCAGTGAGGTCACCCAGAGCCTGTTCGACGACGGCACCGGATTCGATGGCTCCAGCATCCGAGGATTCCAGGCCATTCACGAAAGCGACATGCTGCTGGTCCCCGACGCTCACACCGCAACATTGGACCCCGTGTACGGCGTCAAGACCCTGAGCCTGATATGCGACATCCGAGACCCGCTAACCGGCGAGAACTACACCCGTGACCCCCGCAACATCTCCAAGAAAGCCGAAGCTTACCTGAAGTCCACCGGCATCGGCGACGAAAGTTACTGGGGGCCAGAGGTCGAGTTCTTCATCTTCGACAGCGCCAAGTACGACCAGAACGCCCACAGCGGCTACTATTTCGTTGAATCCGATGAAGGCATCTGGAACTCTGGCGCTGACCGCCTTTTGGATGGCGGGTTGAACCGGGGCGGGCGTCCCAACTACAAGGGCGGATACTTCCCTGCTCCTCCCATCGACACCCTCTCGGACCTGCGCTCCGAGGCCATCATAGAGATGCAAAAGTTCGGCATCAAGGTCGAAAAGCACCATCACGAGGTCGCCACCGCCGGACAGGGCGAGATCGACATCGTGTATGACACGCTGACTCAGACCGCCGACAACGTGATGATCTACAAGTACCTGCTCAGGAACGTCGCCCACAAATGGGGCAAGGTTTGCACCTTCATGCCCAAACCGCTGTTCAACGATAACGGCACAGGCATGCACACTCACCAGAGCATCTGGAAAGACGGCGAGAACATCATGTACGGCGACGGCTACGCCCACATGAGCGACCTGATGAAGTACTACATCGGCGGACTGCTCAAGCATGCCCCGGCATTGCTGGCCTTTGCCGCTCCAGGCACCAACTCCTACCGCAGGCTGGTCCCTGGATTCGAGGCTCCGGTCAACCTGGCATACTCGGCCCGAAACCGCTCAGCGTGCTGCCGGATACCGGCGTACTTCGACACTCCGAACTCCAAGCGCATCGAGTTCCGCTGCCCCGACCCGACGGCCAACCCGTACCTGGCCTTCTCGGCCATGCTCATGGCGGGCATTGATGGCATCCAGAACCAGATCGACCCCGGCGATCCGCTGGACATGGACCTGTACGACCTGTCTCCTGAAGAGGCCGCCAATGTGCAGCAGGTCCCAGGAAGCCTGGACGAAGTTCTGGACGCTCTGGAAGAGGACCACTCCTTCCTGCTGGCGGGAGATGTGTTTACCTCTGACCTCATCGAGACGTGGCTGGACTACAAGCGGACCAATGAGGCCGATCAGGTCCGACTGCGGCCCCATCCCTACGAGTTCTCCCTGTACTTCGACGCATAGGATTTCCGGCTGTTGAGCCGATGCGTTGAAACCAGCGAATTACGAAGGGGCGTGGCGTCAATCAGGCGCGACGCCCCTTCTTGTTGTCAGGGCTGCTCAGGTAGCCGAATCGTTTGACACAACTTTCACAAACTGCTATATTTCCTTGAATTCTCTACCCTGGGGATATGTGTCGTTTTGCGAGGGATTGATCAGCCGCGCGGCGCCAATTCCCGCAGTTGCAAAGGCTTCGAGAATCGTGGTTTCTGCGGCCCATGTGACCCTGCTGGAGTCGGCGAGCCTCCACAGTTCAGAGACCAGACCGATGACAGACCCGGATTGCCACCCTTCTAAACTCATCCCACGGATTGGCGAATGACAGACCAGCCAGGGGACGATGAGCCTGCAATCCGTTTCGTTGACAGATCACCCCCAGAGAACTCTACCCTGGATAGTTGGACAGATGGCAAACAGAGACGAAGCAGTAGAATATGCCCTGAAGGAAGCCAGAGACAATGATGTGAAGTTCATCAGACTCTGGTTTGCGGATATTCTGGGCAACCTCAAGGGCTTCGCCATCACGGTGGAGGAGTTGGAGTCCACGCTGACACGCGGCATGGGGTTCGACGGCTCCGCCATTGAAGGGTTTGCTCGCGATGAGGAGATAGACCTCTACGCCCTGCCTGACCCCAACACCTTCAGCATCCTGCCCTGGCGCCCTCGGGAAAATGCTGTCGGCAGAATGTTCTGCGACATCATCACGCCAGACGAGAAACCCTTCGAGGGAGACTCCCGGTACGTCCTGCGCCGGAACATCGAGCGGGCAGCCAGCATGGGCTACACCTATTATGTAGGCCCAGAGCTAGAATACTTCTACTTCAAGAACGCTGATAGTCCGACGCTTTTGGACCAGGGTGGATACTTCGACCAGGACGCCATCGACACCTCGACAGATCTGCGCCGCGAGACGGTGTTGATGCTGGAGGATATGGGCATTCCGGTGGAGCAGAGCCACCACGAGGTCGCGCCCAGCCAACACGAGATCGACCTGCGACACACCGACGCCATGACAATGGCCGACACGGTGATGACCTACCGGGTGGCCGTCAAAGAGGTCGCCCAACGGCACGGCTGTGTCGCCACCTTTATGCCCAAGCCTATCACCGAGCTGAACGGCAGCGGGATGCACACGCATCAGTCGCTGTTCAGGGGCGGTCACAACTCCTTCTACGACACCGAGGACCCAAACCACCTGTCCGATAACGCCCGTTACTTTATCGCAGGCCTGTTGAACCACGCCCGCGAGATCACGGCTGTCACCAACCAGTGGGTGAACTCGTACAAGCGATTGGTCCCCAAATTCGAGGCGCCGACATTCGTTTCCTGGGCGACGGTGAACCGCGCTGACCTCATCAGGGTCCCGGCTTTCAAGCCTGGACGCGAAGAGTCCCGTCGTATCGAATACCGGGCGCCTGACCCCGCGTGCAATCCATACCTCTCCTTCAGCGTGATGCTGGCGGCAGGGTTGGATGGCATCGAAAAGCAGTTGGAGCTTCCTCCTCCAGCAGTCACCAACGTGCTCGATATGAGCGCAGAGGAACGCCAGGAGCGCAACATCGAGTCGCTTCCAGGCAACCTCTGGGAGGCCATAACAATCACAGAGAACAGCGAGTTGGTTCGCGACGCTCTGGGCGATGCCGTGTTCGACAGCTTTATCGAGAACAAGAAGATCGAGTGGGAGCAATACAGGTCCCACGTGACGGATTACGAAATCGCGCGATACCTGCCGACCCTCTAGTCAACCCGTGAGGTGAAAACTGCCAGGGTCGCCCGTGCCGATATTCCTGACCTTCGCTCATATATGAAATTTCCGCAATTGTCACATGATGGCCGCTCCACGGCCCACTATGGCAGCAACAAAAATCACACAGCAGAGTAACGCCATGCCGAACAGCTACCAAAAAGAATATACCCCTCGCCTCTCCGACAAGGGGCTGTACGATCCATCTTTCGAGCATGACGCCTGTGGCGTCGGACTTGTTGCCAACGTCAAAGGCAAAAAATCCCATCAGGTTATCGAGCAGGGACTTGAGGCGCTGATAAACCTGGGCCACCGAGGCGCTGCGGGAGCCGACCCTGAGACGGGCGACGGCGCAGGGTTGATTATCCAAATCCCCCATGACTTCACGGTCAAGAAGTTCGGAAAACAGGGCGTCACGCTCCCTGCGGAGGGCCGCTACGGTCTGGGCATGACCTTCCTGCCCACTGACGACAGGCAACGCGCCGAATGCCAGCAGATCATCCAGTCGGTTGTGGAACGAGAGGGCCATACGCTCCTGGGATGGCGCGATGTCCCGGTTTCGCCTGATGCCATCGGCGAATTATCGGCAAGGGTTATGCCTGTAATCCGGCAGTTCGTCGTGGCCAACGGCGCCGACCCCGATGACCAGTTCGGGTTTGAGCAGAGGCTGTTCATCATCCGCAAGCAGATTGAGCAGGCGATTGAACAGGCTGGCCTCGAAAACAAGGATGATTTCTACATATGCAGCCTCTCCACCAACAAGGTGGTGTACAAGGGCCTTATCCTGGCCCATCAGTTGGAGGGCTTCTATCACGATCTGGCAAACGAGGACGTGGTGACATCCTTCGCGCTGGTGCATTCTCGGTTCTCAACCAACACGCTGGGGACGTGGAAACTGGCGCACCCGTATCGGTTCGTCGTCCACAACGGCGAGATCAACACCGTTCGGGGCAACACCAACTGGATGGCCGCTCGCGAGAAGAATTTCGTGTCGTCCCTGCTTGGCGACGATATCAAGAAACTCCTGCCGATAGTGACACCCGGTCAGAGTGACACGGCGACACTAGACAACGCTCTGGAAGTACTGCTGGCCTCGGAACGCTCTCTGGAACACTCCATGATGATGCTGATTCCTGAAGCGTGGGGCGACCACATTCCGATGGATCAGGCCAAACGAGATTTCTACGAGTACCACTCCAGCATGATGGAGCCGTGGGACGGCCCCGCGCTGGTCATCGGCACCGACGGCACAAAGGTATGCGCCGTTCTGGACCGCAACGGCCTTCGCCCGTGCCGCTATCTGGTCACCACCGACGACCTGCTGGTCATGGGTTCCGAGACCGGAGTGCTGGACGTTCCGCCAGAGAAGGTGCTTTATAAGGAGCGCATCTACCCAGGCCGCATGTTTATGCTGGACACTGAACGCGGCGAGATCGTGCAAGACGCCGAGTTGAAAGCTAACCTGGCCGCTCGACACCCGTACGGTGAGTGGCTAAAAGAAAACATGGCCCATATCGCCGACCTGCCGAAACCGGACAGCATTCACGAGCCGGACTTCGACACCCTGGTCCAGCGTCAGGCAGCCTTCGGGTACAGCCTAGAAGACCTGCGCATGATTCTGGAGCCTATGGCCCTGACTGGCGGCGAACCCACCGGCTCGATGGGCAATGACTCTCCTCTGGCCGTCCTGTCGGAGAAGGCTCCGCTGCTGTTCAATTACTTCAAGCAGCTATTCGCTCAGGTCAGCAACCCTCCACTGGACGCGATTCGTGAGGAGCTTGTCACCTCGACGCGCTCCATGATCGGCTCTGAGCAGAACCTGTTCGATGAAACGGCTGAACACTGCCGCCAGCTTACGATCACAGAACCCGTTCTTACCAACGAGGAACTGGAGAAAATCCGCGCTGTCAATGTCAACGGTATCCGGGCCAAGACCCTGTCCACGCTGTTCGACGTCGAGTCCGAAGGCGCTCTCAGGCAGGCGTTGGACCGGCTGTGCCGTGAGGCATCCCAGGCCATCAGGGACGGCCACTCGATTCTGATTCTCTCGGACCGGGGTCTCGACCCCGACCACGCGCCGATACCCAGCCTGCTGGCCGTCGGCGGAGTGCACCATCATCTGATACGTGAGGGCACGCGCACCAGCGTCGGTATCGTCGTCGAGTCGGGAGAGGCGCGAGAGGTGGCCCACTTCGCCTCGCTCATCAGCTACGGCGCGGCGGCTATCAATCCCTACCTTGCCTTCGAGACGTTGGCCGACATGTCCCGTCAGGCCAGCTTCCTGACACCCATCGACTATGACGATGCGGTGAAAAACTTCATCAAAGCGTCGCACAAGGGTGTCGTCAAGATCATGTCCAAGATGGGCATCTCGACCATCGCCAGCTACCGAGGCTCTCAGCAGTTCGAGGCCGTGGGGCTGAACACCGACCTTATCGACGAATACTTCACGTGGACTCCCTCTCGAATCGAAGGAATCGGGCTGGCTGAAATCGAGGAGGAGGCACGCCAGAGGCACAGTTTCGCCTACCTGGACCTGGTGGTCAGCGGCAACTTGAGCCTCAATCCCGGCGGCTACTACCAGTGGCGCAGGGACGGCGAGTACCACATGTGGAACCCAAGCACCATCGCAGTGCTTCAGAGGGCCGCCAGAGACAACAACTGGCAGTCCTACCAGGAGTTCGCAGAGTTCGCCAACTCCTACTCCAGGCGGCTCTGCACCATCAGAGGGCTTCTGGAGTTCAAAAACTCCGATAACTCCATACCGCTGGACGAGGTGGAGCCTGCCAGCGAGATCGTGAAGAGATTCGCCACTGGCGCCATCTCCCTGGGCTCGATAGGCCGAGAGGCCCACGAGACGATGGGCATCGCCATGAACCGCATCAACGCCCGCTCCAACACGGGCGAGGGCGGCGAGGATTTTCATAGATATACACCGGACGTCAACGGCGATTCGAGAAACAGCGCAATAAAGCAGGTGGCGTCAGGCCGCTTCGGGGTAACGATAAACTATCTGGCCAACGCTTTTGACCTTCAGATCAAGATGGCCCAGGGTTCCAAGCCCGGCGAGGGCGGTCAGCTTCCGGGTCACAAAATTGACGAGTACATCGGCTGGGTGCGGAACTCCACGCCCGGAGTCGAGCTTATCTCGCCGCCGCCCCACCACGACATCTACTCGATTGAGGACCTGGCCCAGCTTATCCATGACCTCAAAAACGCCAACCCCACAGCACGCATACACGTCAAGCTGGTGGCCGAGGCAGGCGTCGGCACCATCGCCGCCGGAGTGTCCAAGGGCCACGGCGACGTTGTGCTGATCTCCGGTGACAGTGGAGGCACAGGCGCGTCTCCTGACTCATCAATTAAGCACGCCGGACTGCCCTGGGAGCTTGGAGTCGCCGAGACCCAGCAGGTGCTGGTGGAGAACGACCTGCGAGGCCGTATCGTCGTCCAGACCGACGGCCAGATCAAGACGGGCCGCGATGTCGCAATCGCCTGCCTTCTGGGCGCTGAGGAGTTCGGCATGGCGACCGCCCCCCTAATCACGATGGGCTGCATCATGCTGCGCAAGTGCCACCTGAACACCTGCTCGGTAGGCATCGCGACTCAGGACCCTGAACTGCGCAAGCGATTCACCGGACAGCCTGAACACGTTATCAATTACTTCTTCTTCGTCGCCGAGGAGCTTCGGCAGATCATGGCAGACCTGGGATTCCGCACCATCAACGAGATGGTGGGACGCATGGACATGCTGGACGGTCGCGAAGCCGTCGAACACTGGAAGGCCCAGGGACTGGACTTCAGCTACCTGCTCAACAAGCCCGACGTGCCCGAAGACGTGGCGACCTACTGCCGCGAAACGCAGGACCACGGCCTGGAGAAGGCGCTGGATAACAAGCTCATCGAGCTGGCGGCCCCTGCGTTAGAGCATGGGACGCCGGTGGAACTGGAGCTACCCATAAGCAACTCCAACCGCACAGTCGGTACGACGCTGAGTTACAACGTGGCGAAACGCTACGGCGAAGACGCCCTGCCCGAGGACACCATACAGATTCGGTTCAAAGGCTCCGCCGGCCAGAGTTTCGGCGCGTTCCTGGCCAAAGGCATCACCATGTATGTCGATGGCGACTCCAACGACTACTTCTGCAAGGGGCTCTCCGGCGGCAAGGTCATCATCAAGCCACCCGCCGAAGCAAGTTATACGCCGGAGGAGAACATCATCGTCGGCAACGTGGTGCTGTACGGCGCCACTGGCGGCAAGGTGTTCATTCGCGGCATCGCAGGAGAGCGATTCTGCGTCCGCAACAGCGGGGCCGAAGCGGTCGTCGAAGGCGTCGGAGATCACGGCTGCGAGTACATGACTCGCGGCAACGTGGTGATACTGGGGCCGACAGGCCGGAACTTCGCCGCAGGCATGAGCGGAGGCGAAGCATACGTCTTGGACGAACACAACCAATTCAGAGACCTGTGCAACACCGAGATGGTTGACCTGGAAAGCCTGCAGGACCCAGAAAACATCGCCACCGTCCGCCGCATGATCGAGGACCATCTGAGTTATACCGGAAGCGCCAACGCCCAACGGGTCCTCGACAACTGGGACGAGATGGTTCCCAGGTTCGTCAAGGTCATGCCCACGGCTTACAAAGCGGTCATCGCAGAGCGCAAGCGCAGAGAGACCGAAGCGATAGGCGTTTCCGACGACTAATCTCTGACCATTGCTAACCGTCGGGAGGGTTTGAAACCTTCCTCTACCATCAGGATGAACAACCGAACGTCCTGAATTCAAAAAATCTGGAAGAAACGTTAATGGGTAAACCCACAGGATTTAAGGAAACAGCCCGACAGGGACTGCCCCTGGAGTCACCGTCGGAGCGAGTGCAGCACTGGAACGAGTTCTACCAGCCGTGGAACGAACAGCAAGCCTGCGATCAGGGAGCGCGGTGCATGAACTGCTCCGTTCCCTTCTGCATGGCCGGTTGCCCGCTGGGAAACATCATCCCCGACTTCAACGACCTGGTCTATCGGGGCAAGTGGCGCGAGGCGCTGACCGAGTTGCTCTCGACCAACAATTTCCCCGAGTTCACAGGCAGGATATGCCCCGCCCCGTGCGAGGCGTCCTGCGTGCTGAACATCAATGACGACCCGGTGACTATCGAGTACATGGAGCGCTCCATCGTCGAACGCGGCTGGCAGGAAGGCTGGATCGTTCCTGAGCCTCCTGAGACTCGAACGGGCAAGAGCGTTGCTGTCGTCGGCTCTGGCCCCGCCGGTCTGGCCGCGGCAATGCAACTGAACCGGGCCGGGCACACGGTCACGGTATTTGAGCGCAACGAGTACATCGGCGGTCTTCTGAGATTGGGCATCCCGGACTTCAAGCTGGAAAAGCGCGTCATCCAACGACGCGTTGACCAGATGTTAGCCGAGGGTGTTACCTTCAAAACTGGGGTGTACGTCGGCAGAGACTATCCCGTCGATCAGTTAAAATCCGATTTCGATGCCATTTGCCTCACCGGAGGCTCCACGGTGTCCCGCGATCTGCCCATCCCAGGCAGAGAACTGGACGGCATCCATTTCGCGATGGAATATCTTCCTCAACAAAACCGAGTCAACCAGGGCGACGAAATCGACTCGTCCGACCGCATCGACGCCGAGGGCAAGCGAGTGGTCATCCTGGGCGGCGGCGACACTGGCTCTGACTGTCTGGGCACTGCCCATCGGCAGGGGGCGGAGATCGTCTATCAGTACGAACTGTTGCCACAACCTCCCACCGTGCGTCGAGCCGACAACCCCTGGCCTCTTTGGCCGACCGTCCTTCGGATATCCTCCGCTCAGGAAGAGGGCGGAACGCTGGATTACAACATCCTGACCAAGCGATTCTCTGGCAGCAACGGCAAGCTCGAAAAGCTCCACGCCGTGCGCCTCGAATGGGGCGCTCCAGACGAATCAGGCCGCCCTGCGATGATCGAAATCCCCGGTAGCGAGTTTGAGATCGACTGCGATCTGGTCCTTCTGGCGCTGGGCTTCGTCTCCCCCGAACACGCCGGAATGATCGAAGACCTGGGCGTGTCTCTGGACCCTCGAGGCAACGTGCAGACCGACGCCAACAAGATGACCGACGTTCCGGGAATCTTCGCCGCCGGCGACATGTCCCGAGGCCAGTCCCTGGTCGTCTGGGCGCTAGCAGAAGGCCGCGAAGCCGCCCGAGGAATCGACCAACACCTCATGGGCAAAACCAGCCTCCCCCACTCAGTCAGCACGGTGCCTAGCTTGTAGACTTGAGGAACTCTCTTGACCCGAATTCATAGCTAACCAAGGTACCAGCAAGACAGACGGCCTGCGGTTGAATGAGCCGTCGTCATCTTGACGGCCCGTTGCCCTCTGTTCAGACATGAATTCTAAGTCATGAGGATTTCTTTTCGTATGCCACTCACAACCGAACACGCCCAGCGCATCCTCCACGCTATCTCCCGCGACCTCACCCTCGTCTCCGTTTCTCCTGCTTACGGGGCGTTCACCAACGAGGTCCGCATTCTGGAGTGCAGAACCCCGGCCGGCAGCGCTCTGCGTCTGGCGGTCAAGATGATGACCGACGACGACGCATGGGACGCTCCTCTACGAGCCTCGGCGGATTTTCACGGCCTTCTGATAGCCAGAGCGCATGGCATCCCTGCTCCCGAACCGTTGCTCCTGGACGACACAGGCGAAGTTCTGGGAGCGCCCGGCATCGTGACTCGCATGGTTGAAGGTCGTCAGATTGCCGCTCCTGAGAATGTGCGTGAGTGGGCTGAATTACAGGCAGAGACGCTCCTGAAAATCCACGACGTCACACCTACCGAGGATGAACGAAAGCATCTCTATGTAGGCAATGAGTTGGGCCTGTATTTCCTTGAGCGCGACTATCCTGAACGCATGGCGGGCCATCCACTGTCCGAGACCATCTATGACGCCATCCGAGAGTTGGGGCATAATATCGAGAAGATACCCGCCGTGTTTATCCATATGGATTACTGGCCCGGGAATGTTCTGTGGCACAAGGGCAAAATCTCGAGATATAGGTCGGGTAGCCCCAGGGGATCACTCCCCCAGGGCCCCCAGCAGATCCGGACGTGCAGAATTCCCGCATCCGGCTCCTCAGACCACGGGCTTCGCTGTAAGGCCAGATGTACCGACCCACACCCGTTCCGCT
>JASLRP010000525.1 GCA_030743915.1 SAR202 cluster bacterium
CGATATTGTAGGCGGCAAAGTAGTGATGGCTGCTGCGCGCCACCCCCTCGACCATGCCCGGCAGGTCTCCGGACAGCATGGTGGACAGCACTTCAGACATCAGGCCGAAGCCATAGCCTTTGTGAGAACCCTGGTCCCGAGTTCCACCCAGGGGAAGTTGGAAGAACTGGCCCCGTTCGGGCAAAATAGCTTCATCCATAACCGGGTCGCCGTCAACGCCTGCAATCCAGCCAGGCAGCATTTTCGCCCCTACCCGTTCGGCCAACCTCAGTTTGTTGCCGGCGACAGCGGATGTAGCAGCGTCGAACAGCAGCGCGGGTTCGGACTTTGCGGGAGCGGCGATGGCGATGGGATTTGTGCCTATGCGGGGTTCGGCGCCGTAAGTCGGCACTACCAGCAGGCCGCCAGAGGTCGCCGTCATGCCAACCATGTCTTGTTCAGCGGCCAGCATCGCGTGGTGACCGATGGCGCCGGAATGTCCGGCATTGGACATTGTGACCACGCCGACCCCAACATTTTTCGCCTTGTCTATCGCCATCTGCATCGCCTTGGGGCCAAGAATCACCGCCAGGCCCCTGTCTGCATCGACATTCGCTGTGGACGGCGTCTCACGCACCACACGCATGTCGGGTCGAGCATTCAATGTTCCTTGCGTGTAGCCTTCCACATACGACCTGAGCATGTTCGACACGCCGTGAGTTTCGACGCCTCGGAGATCGGTGGCAACCAGGACATCTGCTCCCAGCGCGGCGTCCTCGGGACTGACTCCCATCTTCTCGAAAATCGAAGATACGGTCTCGTGCAACGCATCGTGCGCCACCCGGACCTCATCTTCTTTTGGAACTTTGAACCTCTCCAGCATGCTGTTTCTCCTCTACGCTGTCACCGTGCTGTGGCACAGGGCATGCCACAGAAATTTGCATGATTCTCGTGGTTGCTGATTCGCCAAAATGCGCCGGGAGGGCCGAATCGTCACCGGATTCTTGCGGACGAATTGTATCACGTTTCAGGAATCATCCAAGACTCGGCTGGGTCTACAGGAAATCGAGTGGCTGCTGACTTGACACACCAAAATTCGCCAAATCTCGCATCATCTGTCCTTGAAGTCAAACGCCCGTCTGCCGTAAGATAACTGGTGTAATCAGTCGAACATTCAGCGAAGACATAATAATCGAGTAACCCTTTAAGACAGTCCAGAGAGGCTGGCAAGGGGCGCACAACCGGGGCAAAGCCGCAGGGCTGCCGTTGGTAACTCGCACACCTCTTGCCAGATTGGTAAGAGGTTTTTTTGTGCGCGCTCCACACGCAGAATCATCCCGTTCAGAAATTGAGGGGGCCGGGACAGGCGCCCGAAAGATTCTCACGACCGAAGAGGTGAGGCGTGCCCTGACGCGCATCGCTCACGAAATTCTGGAACGCAACGGCGGCGCCGATGGTCTCGTTCTCGTCGGCATGCACACCCGAGGCGTTCCAATCGCTCAGCGTATTGCCGACCTGATGGACGACTTCGAAGGGGAGCACGTCCCTACGGGAGCGCTGGACATCGGCCTGTATCGCGACGACACGTCGGGCGGCTCAAGGCCGATGATGCAACTCACCCACATCCCGGTGGACATCCAGGACAGGACCGTTGTGCTGGTGGATGACGTGCTGTTCACGGGCCGAAGCATCCGGGCCGCAATGGATGCCCTCAACGATTTCGGACGGCCCAGCGAAATACAACTGGCAGTCCTCGTTGATAGAGGGCACCGGGAGTTGCCGATCAGAGCAGACTACGTCGGAAAGAACGTTCCCACATCAGCGGACGAGGATGTGGACGTGAGGCTCACCGAAATCGACGGAATTGACGAGGTTCTGATTTCCAGGAAGGGAGACCTATGACCCAGACGAACCAGGTCAAAGACAGACAAAACGTGGCCAACGGTTCCGCCTCGCCCGTCGCCGCCGTTTCGGGAGCTTATGCCGCCGAAACCGCGGCTGAATCCTTCCGCTCAGATCGTCGCCACGTCCTGGACCTTGACGACTTCTCTCCCGAAGAGATCGAAGGCGTTTTTCAAAACGCCGACGCCATGTCTGAGGTCTTGAATCGGCAAATTAAAAAGGTGCCGACTCTGAGGGGCAAGACCGTCATCACAATGTTCTACGAGGCCAGCACCCGGACCCGGGTATCGTTCGAGCAGGCAGGCAAGATACTCAGCGCGGACGTGATAAACGTCTCCGGTGGCGGCACCAGCGTTGAAAAAGGCGAGTCGCTTTACAACACCGCCCTGACGCTCCAGGCCATGAACGCAGATATCATCGTGATCCGTCACGGTCACTCCGGCGCTCCACACTTTCTGGCGAGGCATCTTGACGCCTGCGTCATCAACGCCGGCGACGGCACCCACGCTCACCCCACCCAGGGCCTGCTTGACCTCTACACCATGCGCCGAAATCTCGGCAACATTCGGGGTCGCAAGGTCGTTATCGTCGGAGACGTGCTGTACAGTCGAGTTGCTCGCTCCAACCTGTGGGGGTTGACGAAGATGGGCGCCAACGTTGTTCTGTGCGCTCCTCCAACGCTTTTGCCCCTGGACTTTCTGGATAAACAACGTCAGACCGAGGGACATCCCTTCGCAAATGTCGAAATCGAAACCAACATCGAGCGCGCGCTGGAAGGCGCCGATGTCGTTATGCCTCTGAGGCTTCAATTGGAACGCCAAAAGGCAGGGCACCTACCCACGCTCAGAGAGTACTCACGGATGTATGGGATCAATGCCGAACGACTGAAACTCGCGAACCCGGATGTCCTGGTGATGCACCCTGGACCCATGAACGAGGGAGTCGAGATCGACCCTGAAGTCGCCCACGGCGCGCGGTCAGTGATAGAGGAACAGGTCACCAATGGCGTCGCCATCAGGATGGCGATTCTTTACGGCATCGCCACGCCAGTCCGGGAGGGCGGCTACGCGAGGAGCCGACAGTAATGGCGAGAAACCGAGCCACGGCCATCGTCACCTGTGGCCCCAGGGTCCTGCTGGTGCGAGATCGCGGTCGCCCCACCTATGCTCTCCCTGGCGGTGGAATCGAGGACGATGAGCATCCAGAGGCTGCTGTCGTCAGGGAACTTCGCGAGGAGACGACGCTGGAAGCGGCCAACGTAAAACACTTGTTCACCTTCGGCGGCAAGTACAACGACCACGAGGTATTCCACGTGGAAGCATCGGGAGAAGTCAGGATCAACGAGGAGGTCGAAGGCTTCACCTGGTGGGACGGCATCGACGAAACGCCAGTCTATCCCCACGTCAGAGGGATACTCGAAACCTGGCGAGAATCAATTCAGTAGTCCCAAGAACGCTCAATCATCTGAACACACAGATACGAAATATCCTAAAGGCCAGACTCCCATGCAGACAATCCTCATCAGGCGCGGGCGGATAATCGACACTTCCCAGGGCATCGACCAGGTATCGGACCTCCTGATTCAGGACGGGAAGATCGAGGGCATCGACCGCCAGATCGACCCACCCGAAGGGGCCGAGGTTATCGAGGCATCAGGTCTCGTTGTGACGCCTGGGTTCATCGACATCCATTGCCACCTTCGGGAGCCTGGATTCGAATACAAAGAGACGGTCGCCACCGGCACCCAGGCCGCCGCCAAAGGCGGATTCACCACTGTCTGCGCCATGCCCAACACAAATCCGGTGATGGACACGCGCTCTACGGTTGACTACGTGCTCAGCAAAGCCCGGAGCGAAGGAGCAGTCCGAGTTTTGCCCATCGGCGCGGTCACCAAGGGCAGCAATGGAGCAGAATTGGCCGAGATGGGGGAACTGGCCGAGGCTGGATGCATCGGATTTAGTGATGACGGCCATCCGGTCGCGGACTCGAACATTATGCGTCAGGCATTGGGCTATGCCGGCGGATTTGGCCTTCCGATTATCAACCACTGCGAGACTCCGGAGCTGTTCCGCAATGGCGCGATGAACGAGGGATGGGTGTCCAATCGTCTGGGCCTCCAGGGAGCGCCCAACTCCGCCGAGGAGACGATGGTCGCCCGAGACATTGCGCTGGCAGAGATGGTCGGTGGGCGAATTCATCTGGCCCACATCTCGACAGCCGGAACTCTGGAACTTGTGCGCAACGCCAAGGAGAAGGGCATCAACGTGACCTGCGAGGTCACGCCACACCATTTGACACTGACCGACGAGGCAGTCATGGGCCGCGTCAACGGTGACGATTCAGCTTTTGGCCCTCTGAGCGCAGCGGCCTACGACACCTACGCAAAGGTCAACCCTCCGCTGCGCGCCCGTACAGACATGGAGGCGATGGTCGCCGGACTCCGCGACGGCGTGATAGACATCATAGCCACAGACCACGCGCCCCACAACAGCGTCGAAAAGCTCTGCACATTTCAGGAAGCCGCGATGGGAATCAGCGTCCTGGAAACGGCGCTAGGCTCACTCATGTCCCTCGCTCACTCAGGCGACGTGCCTATGCCTATCGTAATTGAAAAGCTAACATCGGCTCCAGCGGATTTTCTGGGACGCTCTGATATTGGAACCTTGAAGATCGGCGCTCTGGCGGACGTCACAGTGTTCGACCCGGACGCCGAGTGGGTCGTGGACTCGGAGAGATTCGTGTCCAGAGGCAAGAACTCGCCCTTTCACGGCGCCACATTGTCCGGCCAGATTGTTGCGACACTCGTCGGCGGGAAAGTCGCATTCGCGCTCAACTCAATCGAATCGAACGAAGGGTAAATGAACAAAGACTCGATCCCAGCCCACCTCGTCCTGGAGGACGGCTCCACCTACCAAGGGTATGCCTTCGGAGACACCGAAGTTTCGACTTACGGTGAGGTTGTTTTCAACACCTCCATGACCGGATATCAGGAGATTCTGACCGACCCGTCCTACGCAGGCCAGATCGTCGTGCCAACATACCCGTTGATCGGAAATTACGGCGTCAACCGCCGAGATTTCGAGTCCCGCAGAATCCAGGTATCGGGGTTTGCTGTGAGGGATCACTGCGACGCGCCCAGCCATCCCGACAGCGAGATGACCCTGGACGAGTTCTTGCAAAGTCAGGGAGTTCTGGGAATCACCGGAATCGACACCCGGGCCGTCACCCGCAAGATACGCAGCCACGGCGTCATGATGGGAATAATCTCTGTGAACGAAACTCCGGAACTCACGCTGGAGCGGCTCAAAGACTTGCCTGCCTACGATGACACTGATTTCGTTAGCCGGGTCACCACCGCCGGACCCTACGGGTGGGACCAACCCGTCCCCGGCGCCACGCCATCCGGCGCTGGATACCGGATTCTCGTCACCGACACCGGGCTCAAATACAACATCCTGCGCCTTCTGAGAACCAGAGGGTGCGAGGTCATCGCTTTTCCCGCCAGCGCGACAGCAGACCAACTGCTGGAACGAGAACCCGACGGCATTCTGATGTCTCCAGGCCCCGGCGACCCGAAGCTTTTGGACTACGTGGTGGACACCGCCAGAGGCATCATCGGCAAAGTCCCGATCATGGGCATCTGCCTGGGCAATCAGATACTCGCTCGCGCTCTGGGAGGCAAGACGTATAAGCTGAAGTTCGGCCATCGTGGCGGCAACCATCCCGTTCGCGACGTTGAGACCGGGTTGGTCCACATCACGGCCCAGAACCACGGGTACGCCGTGGACGCCGACAGCCTGCCTTCCGATGTCCAGGTCAGCCACATTAACCTCAACGACGACACCGTGGAGGGATTGAGGCACCGCTCACTGCCCATCATGAGCATCCAATACCACTCGGAGGCGTCGCCCGGCCCCTGGGACAACGAGTATCTGTTCGACCGTTTTTTGAGCATGGTTGCTGACGCGCATGGATGATGTCATAATATGATGCACGTTACGATGAGGATATATGATGCGCACAACATTGAATATCGACGATAAGATTCTTGCCGAGGTGATCGAAGCAACTGGAGAAAAATCCAAGTCCAAAGCTGTGAATATGGCATTGGCGCGATACGTTCGACAGAAGAAAATCGAAAACCTGTTGTCGATGGCGGGGAACATGGAAATCGACGACACATCTGTCGAACAGGCAAGAGTTGATAAACAACGAGAAGAACGCATAGAGAAACTATGGCGGGAACGGAGTTGATAATCGCCGACACATCAGCTTGGATTGAATTTATCCGAGACCCAAAATCGCCAACTGGTCAATTGATGGTTTCATTGATCTCCAGTGGTGAGATCGCCATGATTGGTCCGGTTTTGACTGAAGTGTTACAGGGCGGCCGCAACCTCAGGGACCTGGAGTTTCTCTCGTCAAACTTGGCTGGATTGGAGTTCTTGGATACTGATCAGCAAGTATGGGACCTGGCTGGCAGAATAAACTTCAACTTGAGACGACAGGGGTCTCAGATGGCGTTCGCAGACCTGATTATCGCCGCTACGTCAATTCGGCATGACATCCCACTTTTCACCAACGATTCTGGGTTTTCCCGGGTACCAGAATTACGCCTGCACAAGCCTCAATAACGTGTCAAATAATCCCCTGAAATCCATCAAAGCCATCACTTTCGACCTCGACGGAACGCTTTGGGATTTTGAAATGGTGATGCGAAGTTCGGTGGCGCTGGCGCTGGAAGAACTCGCCGAGCGCGACCCCATCGCAGCCTCACGGCTTGACGTGGACCGCATAATCTCGGTCCGAGATCGGATCGCCGACGAATTGAAAACCTCGGTCATCAGTCTTGAACAGGTGCGATTAGAAGGATTCAAACAGGCCCTGAAAGACGTGGATCGGCCCAACGATGAACTGGCAACACATATCAACAATGTCTATCTGCAATATCGCTATGCCAACATTGTCCCTTTCGCTGATGTCGTGCCTGCTCTGACCGCGCTCCGGAGGCGTTATAAAATCGGCGCTCTGACCAACGGCAACAGTTATCCAGAACGCGTTGGCATGGGGCACCTGTTCGACTTCGCGGCCCTGGCCTCCGAGCAAGGAATCTCCAAGCCAGACCCTCGAATCTTCCATATCGCTGTCGAAATGGCCCAGTGCGAACCCGCCGAACTCCTCCACGTGGGTGACGATCTGGTTGACGATATCGAAGGCGCATCTGCGGCTGGTGTTCAGTCAGTGTGGATCAACCGATTGGGGCGACACATCCCACTGGAAGGCGCTCCAGAGCTCCAGATTTCCAACCTGTCAACTCTGATCGATTGGTTGATAGAATGAGCATGCATGTTCTTGATGCAATAACCGCATGAGGTTTTATGATACGCACTACACTAGATCTGGACGAAAAGTTGCTGGAACAAGTAATCGAAGCAACCGGCGAAAAATCAAAAACCAAAGCTGTAAACAAAGCGATGGAGGAATACGTACGGCAATTGCGTATCAATCATCTGCTATCGCGGGAGGGAAATTACGATCTGAATTTGGACGATTGGTATGAATTCAGGCATATGGAGCATGACGATTGGCCCAAGTAATTGTTGACACATCTGCCTGGGTTGATTTTTTCCGAAGTCGGAACACAGAAGATCGAACAATTGTTCGACGGCTGATACGATCCGGCGAGGCCGTTGTTGTCGGGGTCGTCTACGCGGAGTTACTTCGCGGAGTGAGAACAGAGTCTGAAGCCAGAAACCTCGAAGCCGATCTCGACGGGTTGCCTTTTCTTGACTCCGATCGAGAGTCCTGGAGGCGAACTCGCAGACTTATGGCGGAATTACAGATTCAGGGAAGCTCAATACCGTTCCAGGACGCTGCAATAGCTGCCATAGCTCTCCAAAACAACCTGCCGGTGCTAACACGCGACCAACATTTCTCAAGAGTGAACGGAATCCGATTGCAACCATTTGACTGACCATCGAGTTTCACGATTAGCGGAAACATTGATGGTGCTAGAAAACGCTTGGGGAAGGGACCAACGACTTGACCACAGAATTCATGAACATAGCCCATCGAGGAGCGTCGTCCTACGCGCCGGAGAACACTTTCGCCGCCTACGATAAGGCGCTGGCGATGGGCGTCAACCACATCGAGCTAGATGTTCACTTTACCAGTGACGACCACCTTGTCGTTATCCACGACGACACGGTTGACCGCACCACTAACGGCAGCGGCCCTGTGGCCGAACATACCCTGGCCGAGCTTCGATCTCTGGACGCCGGCTCCTGGTTCGGACTCCAGTACGCCGGAGAGCGGATTCGCACTCTGGGCGAGGTGTTGGAACACTACAAAGGCCGCCACTACTTCCATATCGAGATCAAGGCTCGCAATGTGCCCGGTCTTGCGACGCGAACCATCGACCTCGTGAGAGGTTACGGTGTCACAAACGACGTGACCATCACATCCTTTTGGAAGACTTGGGTTGACGAATCACGCGCCTATGCGCCTGACATACCCACCGGATGGCTGGTGCCTATGGGGCCAGGCAGCCAGTGGGACGACTCCATCGCGGAGCAGGCCGTGGAGTCAGGGTTCACGCAGGTTTGCCCTCGCGCCGACATCACGACGCCGGAAATCGTCGAAAAACTGCACGCGAAGGGCTTCGTTGTCCGATGCCACGGCATCTTCGATGAGGATCTGATGCGCCACGTAGTCGAGTGCGGCGCCGACGGAATGACCATCAACTTCCCGGATAAGCTAATCCAGTATCTCAAAACAAAAGGAAACTAGTGTCCGAACCACAACCCGCCCCTTCCAAAGTCCTGGTCATAGGCTCCGGCCCCATCGTCATTGGGCAGGCCGCCGAGTTCGATTACGCCGGA
>JASLRP010000526.1 GCA_030743915.1 SAR202 cluster bacterium
ACCAGGCATATGACTCGCTGGCAGAGCTATCGCACCATCGTGGTCAGGGTCTGCGTCCCGCTCAACACCTGCTCCGAGTAGTCCAACAGATGTACGAAGCCGGAGCGTCGCAGGGCCTTGAGCTAACCTCTGAGGCTCGGGCGGCCCTGTCCGAATTGGGCGTCAACCCGTGATGGGCGGCCAGCGGCAATACTAGCCCAAGAACTTCGAGATGCTGGCTCGCAGTCCTGAGGCGTCGAGACCGTGGGCCTTGTCGTGGTCTGCGGGCGCGCCGTAGTTACGCAGTTCCTGGCGCTTCACCCCGAGGTTAAGAACTCGATGCGGCCTATCATTGAGGGCCTCGGAAATCTCGGCTGCTGACGTGCCTGCAAGGTAAGGCTCCACCACCACAACCTCTGCGCCCGCGAACTCACGTAAAGTCTCGCGATCGAAGGGTCGGACTGTTGTGGCGTAAAGCACGGTCACGTCCATGTCCGATACGGCGTCAAGAGTAGGGTCGAGTTTCGGTCCCACAGCGACGATAACCGGCGCGCCTTCAGACCCGCGTCGTTCCACCACCATTCGCCCTCCTGAAACGTCTCGTTCGGCGGCGTTGGATTCGGTGGAAAGGCGGACGTAGATTGAATCGATGGAGTTGTAGGCATCCCGCAGCAGGCTCTCTGCCTCCTGTGCATGGCCCGGAACGTCAATGCGCCAGCCGGGCAGAGTCGCGATCAGCGCCACGTCCTCTGGCGTCTGATGAGTCCGACCGCTGGAGGCTTCATCGTACGATGCGCCGACAGAAACCAGGACCCCGTTCACACCCTGGTGACCGAAGTCCAGCTTGATCTGCTCAAATGGGCGCTCGATCAGGAATGGTGTGTATGTGTGAACAAAGGGCCGAAAGCCCTCCTTCGCCAGACCCGCCGCGAAGCCGACCTGCAACTGCTCCCGGATACCGACGTTGAACATGCGGTCTGGATGGCGGTCGAGTACTCCGGCGTTGCGAAATTGCGACACGCCGATGTCGGCAAGCACCAGCGCGGTGTCATCCCGCTCAGAAAGGGTCTGATCAGTTACCTGGATGAATGCGTCCCTCATGGTCTCGACTGTCATTTACTTACTCTCCACTTTCGCCACCAACACGTGGGGCTGGCCTGCGTGAGGCTGCAACAGACCGGTCAGGATGTCCTCGTGATCCCTTCCGTCAACCATCGCGCTGGACCAACCCTCGACCTCGAATCTCGCCTGAATTCCACCCGGCCAATCGTGGGATGCCGAGCCGTTGTCCATCACGATGGTAGTCAGTCGGTCGAGACCGAGTTGTCCGGCGAAGGCTATCGTCTCGTAGTTGCTGCCTTCGTCCAACTCGGCGTCGCCAACAAGGCAGAAGACGCGGGGCTCCGTCATTCCCTTCAGCCTGAGTGCCGAGACCATGCCTGCGGCGATCGGCAGGCCGTGACCAAGCGACCCACCAGCGATCTCGACGCCAGGGATGAGATTGCTATCAGGATGGTAGCCGAGGGGAGAGTCGAACTCTCCGAAGTTCGCAAGCTGTTCGACGGGGATGAAGCCTTTTGCCGCCAGCACTGCGTAGTAGGCCATAGGGCCGTGGCCCTTGGATAGCAGGAAGCGATCCCGCTGCGAGTTTTCTGGCGCCTCTGACGAGACATTCAACACCGAGTCGTAAAGCGTCCAGACGACGTCGAGCGTCGAAGTGGCGCTAGTCGAGTGCTTCTCGTCGCCGGTCATCATCGTCATCAGTCGTTCCAGGTCCTGGTAGCCGTAAGGCGGTGGCGCGCTGGCCTGCATATTGTTCTCCCTTTATTGTGCGCTTGTCACAGGTTGACTTCGTATGCCGTTGCGAACTGTGGGGTGGGCATTTCAGTATATCCGAGGTGGGCTCGGTGATCTTCTCAAATATTCCCCATCCTGAAGTAGCACAGACTATATGACTCCCAATGGGAGTTGTCAAACGGGAAACGGAGTTGCTCTTACCTGCACGCCGAACAATGGTTGGGACCCCTATCGCCTGACTCCTCTATGTTCGCTTCGAATCCTGTGTCTGTCGACTTCGACCTCGACGATATTCTAGGGCAGGAGGACGCCAAGCGAACGACGGAGGTCGCCGCAGCCGCAGGCCATAATTTGCTCAAGGGACAGGATAATCAACAACATACCCTTCCACATTGCTGGATAGCGATTCGGTAGGGTATTTTCCGAAGAAATAGGACTCAAATGCAATGTATGCCCTGCTTCCAAGCCGTTCCCACACTCCATAGTCAATTCGTCCAGATCGTTTGACAGCCTGTTGACCGCAAGTTATCATGCCACCCAGCAATCATCCCTCGTGGTCTACGCAAACTCGGAGTGTAAATCGTAACTGATGTTCGGTCTTGACGTTGTGGCCTCATTCATAGGCACAGTTTTGGGCATGTTTGTCCGATATTTGTGGAGGTTTCTTTGTTGGATCGGCAGGGGTGTGGTCTACCCGTGGCGGCGGCATCTCAGGGAGCAGGTTTGTGCAGCTATCCAGGAAGGGATAGAGGTTGGTCGTCAGGAAGGGATAGAGATCGGTCGTCAGGAAGGGATCCATGAAGGTCGAGTCGGCGTAGCAAAGCTGAGCAGAGAGATAGACTTGCTGATGGATGCGCTACCTGCATCACCAGAGAAAATCCCTGATCAGGATATCCATAAGGTATACAGCACACTCTGCGAGAGCATTTCGAAACTCTATAGTTTTGAGGTCAGAGTTGCGCTTTTCGTTAAATTTCCCAGCAATTATTCAACTCTCGGAGAGCTGAGACTTTGGGAACGCTATAACATTAATACGCCAGATTCCCGTGGTCGGAACACCTACCCGATCAGACGGCCAGATAACGATGACCCGAACAACCCGAACAATAGAGTCGGCGCAGCCGTTTACTCTTCTCTGCAGAGTCAACCGAGGCTTGTCAACGCAGACACTGATCCATACGTCATAACGCTCCCTGATGTATCTGGTTTGGGCGTGCAATGGCAGGAGTCGGTGCATATCCCCTTCCCGTGGTTGGACGCTGACAACAATCGTGAAGTCGTGCTCGCTAGTGCTGTATTGTGTGTAGACAACATCTCTGCGAATTATTTCGGGGATTATCGTGATGATGCGGTGGTTGTTGCTTCATTGTGTGAGAGGCTGATCACCAGGCTCACTGAGGACTTTCTGCACAGGCTGAAAGACGGGTCAACTGGATTCAATTCATAGATTCAGGGGTATCACCGAAATCCAATATTCCTCTGATACACTTCACCAAAAACTTACATACTTCGGTTCCGAAACCATTTACAATTAATAGAGATAGAGGAGGGTTATGGAAAAATTCCCCTTTAAGCTGGTAATCTGGATTTCAGAAAAGGCCTGTTAATTTTCCACTTGCTTCTGATCGGTCAATGGTTTAGAAGCATGCAATCAGGCTAGCATAGCTCTAGAATGTGAGCTGAGTACGATAGACCCATATAATGCGTCAGGTGCAACCAAGCTTTGAATTGATCGGGGCACTATAGTAGACTGGGGCACCTAGGAGAGGTACCTATGAGCACAAAAAAAGGACGGAAAAAGAAGTGCAAAAACTCGTCCGAAGCCACAAAACAGTTCATTCAGGACCAGGATATGACCACGGAGGAATGGCAAACTGAGGTCGACCGTGTATCCCGCGAATTTAGAGAAGATTCATCCTCAGAGCCTCAGAAGGCTTCCGCTAGGAAGTAGCCAGGATCAAGCCCCGAAGCTGATAACCTCCCTGGTTGTGTAGATAGCCAGGGAGGTTTTTTGTTGGTTCAATCGGCTGTTATCGCCAGCGCAGCGAATTCCATCTGTAGCTCGCTATTGGTTGCAAACTTTCAGTATCAGTGATTGTTTCACTGCCATTGGGCGGGCCGGTACTGGAGGGCTTCGGCGATGTGGGCGACTCCGATGGTGTCGGAACCGCCCAGGTCGGCTATGGTGCGCGACACTTTGAGTATGCGGTGGTAGACTCTGGCCGATAGTTGCATCTGCTGCATGGCTGTCTGGAGTAACGACTGGGCTGAGTCCTCGACCTCGCAGAACTGATAGACCTCGTTGGGACCCATCTCGGCATTGTTGAGTATGTCGGTGTCCATGAACCGTCGCTGTTGAGTGTCACTCGCGGCTTGCGTCCGCTTTCGGAGTTATGATCGAAAGTGGTGTATGGAGAGGATGAGAGAGGTGGCGTATCCTGCTGGATAAACTAACAAACACAATCCAGCAAAGGAGGATACGCCATGAGCAAGGATACGACGAC
>JASLRP010000527.1 GCA_030743915.1 SAR202 cluster bacterium
CCCACCAACACGCCGACGATCACGCCGACGCCCACTAACACGCCGACGATCACGCCGACGATCACGCCGACGCCCACCAACACGCCGACGATTACTCCGACGCCCACCAACACGCCGACGATTACTCCGACGCCCACCAACACGCCGACGATCACTCCGACACCTACTAACACTCCGACAATCACCCCAACACCAACTACGACCTTCACGCCGACGTCCACGCCGTCGCCAACAGCGACTCCGACGGGCACGCCGTCACCAACTGCAACGCCCACCTTTACGGCGACTCCGACCGCAACGCCATCGCCAACGCCGACGTTCACAGCGACGCCGACCGCATCGCCATCACCGACACCGACGTTCACAGCGACGCCGACCGCATCGCCGTCTCCGACACCGACGTTCACAGCGACGCCGACCGCATCGCCATCGCCAACGCCGACGTTCACAACGACGCCGACCGCATCGCCGTCACCGACGCCGACGTTCACAGCGACACCGACCGCATCGCCGTCGCCAACGCCGACATTCACACCGACACCGACAGCAACGCCGTCTCCAACGCCGACGTTTACTCCGTCACCCACGCCTGTCATTACGGTGTCGCCGACGGTTACTTCGACCCCGACGCCATTATCATGGCTGGACAAGCCGGATACGCCCTCTTATGTGAGGTACGGAGGTGCTCTGACAACCGACGGGGATGACGTGTATGCGCTTCAGGGCGGGTACAAAGATGGGTTCTGGATGTTCGATGTCAGCGCCGGCAGTTGGTCTACGCTTACCGACACACCCCAGAAGGTTAAAGCAGGCGGCGCGCTGGCCTACGCTAACAGCTACATCTACGCATTCAGGGGCGGATCGAAAATCGACTTCTGGCGTTACAACATCGGAAGTGGGACTTGGAACCTCAAGATGAGCACGCCCGCGAAAGTGGGATGGGGTGGATCCCTGGCCTGGGACGGCGCCACCTCAATATATGCAATGCGTGGCTACCATAAGACCGATTTCTGGCGATACAACATATCGACCAACTCTTGGAGCGTGCTGGCTGACACAAGTGATGACGTGGCCGCAGGCGGCGCGTTGGTCCACGCGTCTGGATATGTTTACGCGCTCCGAGGCCACGATTCCAAGGACTTCTGGCGGTATAACGTAACCACAGGAGTCTGGGCCGACCTCACTGACACGCCCGACAAGGTTGACGAAGGTGGCTCCCTGTCGTGGGACGGCGGCGACTTCATTTACGCTCTGCGCGGCGACAAGAAGAAAGATTTCTGGAGATACAGCATCAGCGGCAATAGCTGGACAGCAATGCCCGACACGCCCGATGGCCCGGACGATGGCGGCTCTCTGGTTTACGTGCCATCCGTATGGGCTTTCTGCGCTCTTCGAGGCGACAACACGAAGGACGCTTGGAAGCTCTTCCCAGCGGGCGCTCCAACGCCGACTCCGACGCCCACAGCGTCCCCTACGGCCACTCCGAGTCCCACCCCGGTGTCTACGCCGACGCCTGTCGCATCACCGACGCCGACGGCCACTCCGACGTTTACTCCAACGCCTGTTGGGACACCTGTGCCCTCCAACCAGTGGCTGGACAAGCCAGACACGCTCAAAAAAGTGAAGCATGGCGGAGCCTTGACCACGGATGGGGAAGATGTTTTCGCATTCGAGGGAGGCAACGCGTACGGTTTCTGGCGCTTCGACACCAGCGTTGGGACCTGGTCTTCTCTTGCCAATACCCCCCAGAGAGTCAGGGCGGGCGGCGCGTTGGCCTATGCCGATGATTACATTTACGCATTCCGGGGCGAAAAGAAGAAAGATTTCTGGCGGTACAGCCTGACCTCCGGAACGTGGCAGCTTCGCTCAAACGCGCCTGCCAACGTCGATTGGGGCGGCGCCCTGACATGGGACGGTGGGAACTACATCTATGCCTTCCGTGGTGACAAGAAAGAGGATTTCTGGAGATACAGCATCTCGTCCAATAGCTGGACTACTCTGACGAACGCGCCCGAAGAGGTGCACGCGGGCGGAGCATTGGTCTATGTGCTTGGGTATGTGTACGCGTTCGGAGGCGACGATGAAGAAGACTTCTGGCGGTACAGTGTCAGCGCCGGGACCTGGACTGATCTCGACGAGGCCCCTGAAGAGGTCGATGAAGGCGGCTCCCTGGCCTGGGGTGGCGGAGATTTCATCTACGCGTTGAGAGGCGACAAGAAGAAAAATTTCTGGAAATACAGCATCAGCGGCGACAGTTGGACAGCATTGGCTGACACTCCCGATGGGCCGGATGATGGGGGCGCGCTGGTTTTCGTGCCGTCAAATAGCAGCCTCTATGCCCTTCGCGGCGACAGCAAGAACGATTTCTGGCAGTTCTCCCCTTAACGGCAGGGCCACAGGCAATCTGCGCCTGACGCACGTATAGCCCAGCGTTCTGATTGAAGTCCCGCGCGGTTCCGAATATACTCGGTAGCCTGACGGGACTTCGACTATTTCATTCTTGGAGCAGGCCATGTATGACGCGATAATCGTTGGCGCGCGTGTCGCTGGGGCGCCGACTGCGATGCTGCTGGCCCGAAAAGGACATCGAGTTTTGCTGGTGGATCGGGCCAGCTTCCCCAGTGACACGCTCTCCACCATCCTCATCTGGCAGCGGGGAATCGCCAAGCTCGAAAAATGGGGCATCCTGGACACACTGACATCCACAGGACTTCCGGCGAACACGAAATTCACAATGGACCTGGGCGATTTTGGCCTGGGCGGCTGGGGACCGCCCGTGGATGGCATGAACGAGTCGTACGCCCCTCGAAGGAAGGTCCTCGACAAGATAATGGTGGACGCCGCGATCGAGGCTGGCGTGGAATTTCGGGAAGGGTTCTCCGTTCAGGAACTGATCACCGAGGGCGACCAGGTGGTCGGAATTCGGGGTCGTTCAGAAGGCGGGCAAACCATCGAGGAGCGGGCCAGATTCGTTGTGGGCGCTGACGGTCGGAACTCCGTCGTGGCCAGGATTGTTGAACCAGAAGCCTACAATGAAGTTCCCGCCCTGTCCTGCCTCTACTACACTCTCTTCAGCGGAGTGCCGTCGGACGGGTACGAAGACTACTGGCCTGGGAGGCAATACATCCTCACCGTCCCGACCAACGATGATCTTGTTCTCATCGTGACCGGAATGCCGATAGACCGGTTTCACGAGTTTCGAGAGGACATCGAAGGCAACTTCATGGCATCCCTGGACAAGGTCCCCAGTCTTGCGGAAAAGGTCCGGGCAGGACGACGCGAGGAGCGGTTCATGGGCACCGCCGACGTGTCCAACTACTTCCGAAAACCATATGGCCCCGGCTGGGCGCTGGTGGGCGACGCAGGGTACGGGCGTGACCCCATCACTGCCTTTGGAATCAGCGACGCCTTCCGAGACGCCGACCTTCTTGCCAACGCCCTGGACGAAATCTTCTCCGGCGCGAAACAGGCGAACGATGCCCTGGGAGATTACGAGACCGCACGCAACGAGGACTCAGAGTCTCAGTACCAGCTCACATTGAGGGCGGCAGAGTATAATCAGCACACCTCCAATGCGATGGAGCTTCGGGCAGCGCTCCGAGACAGGCCGGAGGACACGGACACATTCATTGGGGTCATCACGGGAACCGTCCCGTATAGAGAGTTTTTCAACGCCAAAAACCTTGAGCGAATCCTGGGTCATCCTCTGCCGTCCAGGTAGTTACGCTCAGAGCACACATGGACAGACCGGGGAGGTCAATTACATGGCAATTGGATGGGGAATCATCAGCACAGGGAATCACCCGGACCGAAAGGTCGTTCCAGCGATGATCATTGCTGACGACACCGACGTCGTCGCGGCATACAGTCGGGACATGGGTCGCGCTCAGGCGTTCGCCCAGAAGCACGGCATAGCCAACGCCTATGACTCGCTGGACGATATTCTCGCCGACCCTGTTGTTGACGCCGTGTTCATTTCCTCGCCAAACTTCGTCCACGTGTCTCAGACCATCGCCGCTGCCGAAGCAGGCAAGCACGTCCTGGTGGAAAAGCCGATGGCAGTCAGTGTCGAAGAGGCCGCTGATATGGTCAGGGCATGCCGAGATAATGGCGTGAAACTAGGAGTCGGTTTCCAACTGAGGTTCCATCCCGGCCATCAGCAAGCCCGCCAGCTTATCGAGGATGGGGTGCTGGGGACGCTCTCTATGATTCAGGGCCAGTGGTGCCTGGGAGGCCGAGGGGCGGTCAATCCTCCGGCTCGCACCGGCCTTAACGCCTGGTGGGGCATCCCTGAGATGATCGGCGACGCATCGACCCTCATGGGCACGGGCGTTCATGTTATGGACCTTTTGCAGTCTCTGGTCGCTCAGCCCATCGTCGAAGTCGCCGCCCTGACCGACGGCCAGACCCCCAACAACCCGCTGGAACAGTCAGCCGTCGTCTCGATCCGATTTGGGGATGGCACTCTGGGGTCAATCGTATGCGGACGCCGTATGCCCGACACCGAGAACGACGCCATGATCTACGGGAGCGATGGGCGCATCGCCCTGCGAGGAACCATCGGAGAGGCGATGGGCGGCAGTTTCGATGTTGTCAGCGAGACGGTCAGCGCCTCAGAGAGCTACGAGGATGACCCGCTCATGCTGTATAAGGGCCAGACCGAGGCATTCAACCGCGCCATCCAAAATGACGAGCCGTTCCACGCCTCCGGTGAAGACGGTCTGAGCGTCGTGGAGGTCACTTCTGCCATCATCGAGTCGGCTCGCACAGGTCGGGCTGTGAAGGTGGAACGGGCGTCGCAGTGACGTTCCCCACCATGCTGAGTGAGAGCGAAGCATCTGGTCTCCAAGATGGCAAGCGCTGCCCATTCTGACACCAGATACTTCGTCTGCGGACTCAGCATGGATATTAGGACAATCGGACTCAGAGTGACAGAACCTGACACCTGAACACCTGATTCCTAATCACCTTCGCCTACACCTTCTGGAACTTGGTGACCCGCGCCCCGTTTCCGATCTCGGTGACGTAAATGTTGCCGTCAAGGTCAACGCAGATTCCGTGACCGCCCAGGATGCTGCCTTCCTGAGGTTCGTTGCTGCGCCAGCTTGCCAGTTGGTTGTGGTCCAGGTCCCAGATGCTCACGCCGCCCAGAGGGCCGGACTCGATGACATACACGATGTCGTTCTGGATATACACGTCGCCGGGCCGCACGACGTCGGACCACTGCTCCAGGAAATTGCCATCGGCGTCGAAAATCTGAATCAGGTCGTTCTCGCGGTCGGCGATGAACACCCGACTTCGGCTGTCAACCCAGATGTTATGCAGGAGTTTGAAGGTCCCCTCTCCAGAGCCTTCCATACCCCAGGAATGCAGAAGCTCGCCATCGGCGCTGAACTTGTGGACTCTGTGGCCTCCGTATCCGTCAGAGGCAAACAATTCTCCGTTGGGAGCCACCGCGATACCCGAAGGCATGTTGAACGGCATGCCCTGGAAGGAAGGCGAAGGAGCTAGCTTTTCGCCCAGAGTGCGCAGGGGATTGCCGCCGGGGGAGTATTCGGTGGCGATGTGGTAGTCTCGGTCCACCAGCCACACGTTGTCGTTGGGCGCGATGTAGATGCCGTGGGGGTTGGCCGAGAACGTCCCCTCGCCCCACGAGGAGATGAAGTTGCCATCAGTGTCCCATATGGTCACCGGATGCTTTCCCCGGCTGAAAATGTGGACCTCGTTCTTGGAGTTGACCGCGCCGTCGGAGGCCAGCCCCATCTCCCAGAACCTGGGCATATTGGGCCACGACGCGACCCTCTCGAACTTGTAATCGCCTGATCCGACCTGTGCTGCCATGCTTGATACCCTCCTGTGGCGTTCCTCGCCTTTGTTGATCGAAATGATGCGCGAAGAGATACGCAGGCCCCATGATAATACAAAACCATACAAAAAACCCTGGGTCGAAAATCGGCCCAGGGTAATTGTTTCAGACTGTGCTGAGAAGAGACCTAATCGTCGGCAGCAACCAACGCGCTGAGCTTGTCTCGAATGACTGCTCGCATCTCTTTGACACGAGGAAGCGTGGGCATCTGGCCGTCTTCTTCCTTCTTGTCGAAGATTTTGTCCCCGTCCACATAGACCTGCATGATGCC
>JASLRP010000528.1 GCA_030743915.1 SAR202 cluster bacterium
TCCCGCCTCCGAAACCCGAGATGACCAGACCGTCGGAGCCGTTGTTGCGCACGGCGTCAATCAGCAGTTCGTCTGCTCCTCCGTAGGCGTACACCACATCGACGCGAGGCAGGGATTCGACGCCCGTGACATCGAAGGGCGTGGCGGTCGTGTGCTTTCTGGTTGGAGCACGATAGAACACCACCTGCCCGTCGGAGTCGGCGTATCCCAGGAATCCCATCTCGCCGGGGCCGAAGGTTTCCACCCGAAAGGTGTTGAGTTTCATGACATCGCGGGCGGTGTGAATCTCGTTGTTCAGCACAGTCAGCACGCCCATGCCTCCGGCGTGAGGGCTGGCGGCGATTCGCACGGCGTCCATCAGATTGATGTCGGCGTCGGTGCCGATGGCCGTGGGCGGCCTCATGGCGCCGGTGACCACCACGGGCCTGGAGTCCTTGACCGTCAGATGAAGGAAGTACGCGGTCTCCTCCAGCGTGGCCGTCCCGTGAGTCATTGCCACGCCTGACAGGTCGGCATCCTGACGAAAAATGCCGTTGATGCGCTGGGCCAGACTCAGCCACTCGGGAGGGCCGATGGCGGTGCTGCCAACGCTGAGGATGTCCTCCGCCTGGATTTCGGCTATATCGTTGACCTCTGGAATCCGGGCCAACGATTCATGGATAGTCAGGTGGCCTCCGACTTCGGGGTAAAGAATATAATCCATCCGATCAGGACCGAGCCCGGCTATGCTCCCGCCTGTGGCGACAATATTGACTCTGGGCAGTGATGAGGTCATGGGTCCACCTTTTGGCGCACTCTGGGATGGATGCTTTCTGGCATGGCTATTGTATAGGCAAACAATCGGACTTGGGCCAAAACGGAAACGACCGCCGAGACTGAATCGCCCGGCGGTCGTTCATCGAAAGGGGATTGATTGAGGCTCAATACGTGCAGGCTCCCCAGAGGAATGCTTCGTATTCGGCTATGTCTCTGGCCGAAAGCTCCTCTGGATAGTTCTTCGCTTCGTGCCTGAGTCCGTGGTAGGCCAGCAAAGCCGTTCCGATGGCTCCGAGGATGGTCTTGACCCTGCTTTCGGATTCCTTCTTCTCTGGCGCTGTTATTACTTGAGTTGTCATGTTTCGATTCTCCCGTCGGTTTCAGAGTTGATTGGTCGTGCGTCCGGTTCTTATCTAGATGCTGCTAGAAGGGGACGACGCCCGTCAGCAAAGCATTGGCATTCGCGACTTCCCTCGGGTCAAGCTTGGTGCGATTCGCCGCCGCTAGCGTCTCCAGATCGCCAGGGACGAAGATCGACTCAACCGCGTGGACAATGGTGTTGTAGATGGAGCGGACTTTGCTTTCGCCTCGGTTCTCGTTGGCCGGTATGACTGCTGTGTTTCTGATTGCTGTGGTTGTCATTTGAGTGACTCCTTTTTTATGTTTACAGATGAGTTGACTGTGGCTCGTTGGTTGAAACTCTGTAGGCTAGATGCCTCCAACTCCATGAAAGTATCCGTCCGTTAAACCCTTCTCACGCTCGGTGAGTTTGGCCCTGTTCTCCGGGGCCAGCAGGTCCAAATTGCCAGGGCCGAAGTATGGCTCCACAGCATGGACGATGGTGTTGTAGATAGAGCGGACTTTGCTTTCGCCTCGGTTCTTGTGGGCTGTTGTGACTGTCGTGTTTCTGATTGCTATGGTTGCCATTTGAGTGCCTCCTCGTTTGGTTTGTTTCCGTTTTGCTCCCTTTTGGAAGCTCACCCATATGATCGCTTCTGAGGCGCGGCGCGACATCGCTAGAATGCTGTATTTCCAAAGATTGGGAAATACCGAACAAATGGCAAGAAAGCGCTACTGGAATGTTGAAAGGCTTCAGGTGAAAAACCGGGGGGCGTAAAGAACGTCCCGCCATGCTGAGCGGCGTCGAAGGGTCTAGATATATGCTGAGCGACGTTTGTCTGGGCGCGACCAGACCCTTCGGGTTCGATCTCAGGGTGGCATGTGCGTGAGGCAGTCTCAAGGTGACATGTGGATGAGGCAGTCTCAAGGTGACATGTGGGTGAAGCGATCTCTAAGGGGGCGGGTTAGTGGGCGGTCTCAGAATACTGCTGTTCTGTGCTTGAAAGCTACAGGGCCAGATTGTTCCTGTGGGCGTAGGTTGTGGCCTCGGCGCGGTTGGAGGAGCCTATCTTGCCGAAGATGTTGCTGACGTGTCGAATGACAGTGTGGGGACTGATAAACAGATCGTCCGCTATCTCCTGGTTGGTCTTGCCGCCGGCTATGAGGCTCAACACCTCGACCTCGCGCCGGGTGAGACCGTCGGGATAGGCCGGGGAGCGGGAATCCAGCGATGCGATGCGCTCCTGAAGGGCAGCGGCTCGGTTCAGAGACGGCTGCATTTTCATCGAGTCAAACTCGGTCGTGGCAGAATCCAGGTACGATTGCGCCTCGTCTCGACGGTCACGGTGATGAGCGACCAGAAGCTCGGCCAACTCAAGATGGGCCAGGGCTATCTCCGGTCGGAACTGCACTCTGGTGGCGACCTCCAGAGCCTGTTGGAGATAGGCCAATGCCTCATCGGAGTTGCCCAACAGCGCCGCGGCGCCGCCAAGCTGACGGGCCACGCAGGTGAACGCGAGGTCGGCGGTGGCAAGATCAGCGCTGTTGGCAAGCCTGAACGCGATAACTGAAGCCGCAGCCCTATCTTCCAGCAGCACGGCTGTTTCTAGTAGGCGTGTTAACATCCAGGCGGGGGTCAGGTCTTCTTCGGCATCACCCGACTCTTTGGAAATCAATTGATCGAGAGCGTTCTGAGCCTCCTCGGAGCGCCCAAGATGAACAATGAGCAGGGCCTCTTCCGGATGCGAAGGCGATGTCCGCGAGACGCCTGATGTCTCCGAAGTCATTTCGACAGCTTCAACGGCCCTGCCCAGATGAATCAATGACCGCGATGTGAGGAATTGACGCCACTGCTGTCCGAACACCTCGGCGCCCAGATCGTCAGCGGTAGCCGCCATTGACGTTCCCAACTCTATCGCTTCCTCATGCCTGCCATCCAGCAGGGCCAGTGTGGCCTCAGCGGCCAGCTTCCAGAGCGACGCAAAGGCATCGCCCGTCTGAACTGCCAGGTCTGACATCTCCTGCCAAGCCCTCTCGGCGTCCCGCCTATTGCCGGAATCCAGGAACACGCACCCGCTTCTCCAGAGAAATAACCCCAGCGTTCTGGAACTAAGACCCGTTCGGATATGTTGAGCGAACTCTGTGGCGAGGGCCAGCTTGTGGGACTGCTGTTGCTGCGGGCCGGGCCACAGACATGCATAAACGGCCCTGAACAGGACCTCCGGATCATCCAGATCACGGGCCAGCGCCAGCGCGCTGTGCCTAAGTTCCCACTCCTCGGACGCACGACCGTCAGACGCTCGAACTCCGGCCATAGCAATGTCCGCATGCACTCGCGCTGTGGAATTTTCCTCGGCATAAGTGTCGGCCAGTTCCGCCCAATTGCGGTACTGGTGAGTTCCCAACATCAGCGCAGTCCCATAGCGCCATAACCCTTCGAGGGCCATCTCGCAGGACTGGGATGCCAGGTCGTTGTCATCCAGAGATTGCGCCAGACGCAACGCTTCGGGAGCAGTCTCCTCCGCGGCGCGCAGCGGCTCGCCTGCCGAAATCATGGCATGGCCCAGCGCCAACAAGAGGCGGCACTGCTCTGCCTGCTCTCCGGGGCTGACCATCTCCTGGATGTCCCGCGCGTGATTGAACAGGAGTGCCGCTTCGCCATAGGCCGACATTGAGATAGCATCCTCGGCGGCCATTCGAGTGTAGCTCAGCGCTTTGACAAGGGTGTCCATGTCTGACGAGTGGGAGAAGTGTTCGGATATCTCCCGTGAATGCCTCTCGATTGCGCTGGTGTAAACGTCTTCGAGAATTTCTCCGATCTGACGATGGAGCCTGACACGCCTGGGAGTGAAAAGGTCCTCGTATAGCGTCTGTCGGAAAAACGAGTGATTGAACCTGAACCTTACTATCGGGCCTGGGTCGGAACTCTCCTGAATCACGGCAACGCCCTGGGCCTCTTCCAGGGCCGCGTACATTTCATCTTCCGACATATCCAGCATGCGGTGGAGGACGTCAATACGGAACTCGCGACCGATAACCGCCCCTATGCTGAGAACATGGTTGCTCTCAGGGCTGAGCCTGGATAGCCGCCGACTGATGACGTCCCGAAGCCCCTGGGGGATGTTGATTGCCAACGCCCGGTCCACCGAGACTGCCTCAGAGTCCTGCTCGCTGAGCAGCGCTCCTTCCTCCACCAGGTCTCGGATGACCTCCTGGACGAATAGAGGGTTGCCCTCGGTCTGTTGGGTGATCGCTTCCGCCAGCGCCCAGGGAACGTCCCGGTCCACGATGCTGGTCAACATTCGATGAACCTCTGAGTTGCCGAGCCCCTTGAGTTGGAGGCTGGTAAACTCGTTCACCCTGCGCAGTTGGACCAGCACGTTGGACAGGGGATGCGCCCTGGTAATCTCGGTGTGGCGGTACGTTCCCACCAGCATCAATCGGGAGGTTGAGATATTGTGAGCCAGGTAGTTGACCATCTCCAGAGTGCTGGAATCGGCGTCGTGCAGGTCCTCAAGCACAACCAGCAACGGCTGACTGGCGGCGATGTTCTGAAGGAAGTTGGACACAGCGCGCATCAGTCGATATCGGTCCTCGTCAGGGTTGGTTGAAGCGCCGGGAGCGACGCCCAGTTCGTGGCCGATCTCAGGAACGATGCGGGCGATATCCTCAGCGTTGGCCCCCACCTGTTGTCTCAGAGTCTCGGTATCCACGGTTGAGGCATAGCCCATCAGAATTTCGGAGAACGGGATGTATGGCAGCGACGACAACCCCTCTTCAAAGCAGTGGCCCGTTAGCGCCTGCCCTCCATCCACGGTCGCGTAAGTCGAAAGCTGCTCGCACAGCGTGGTCTTGCCCATACCCATCTCGCCCGTCACCATGACGACCGCGCCATGTCCGGTCAGCATGGTATCGATGGCGGCCTGCAACGTCCGCAGCTCGGGCTCTCGCCCGACGAACGTGCGGAGGTATCGAGGGTCTCTACCAGTCGAGCCTGATCCAATCTCTGCTGACTCCAACTTTGATGTCGACGCTATGGATTTCAAAGCGCTCAACGCTTCGGTTGCAGACTCAGGGCGTTTCGAGACGTCCTTCTCCAGCAGCCTTAGAATCAGCGTTTCCAATTCGGCAGGGACCAGAGGATTGTGTCGCGTGGGAGGCACGGGAGTCGAGTTGAGGTGCTGTTCTATGATCGCCATCGCCCGTTCGCCCATGTACGGCGGCCGACCCGACACCATCTCGTATATAGTCGCGCCCAGCGAATACAGGTCCGATTGAGCGCCGGCCTGCATGCCGGAGGCTCGCTCAGGGGCCATGTACTCGGCATTGGCGACCACCTGCCCATCCTGAGAAACACGCGATTGGTTGGTGGCCACAGCAAATCCGAAGTCGCCCAGCTTGACCGTGCCATCGCCCGACAGCAGGATGTTCTCAGGCCGGATGTCCCGGTGAATGACGCCCTGTGAATGGGCAAACTCCAACCCCTGACAGGCCTGTGTCGCAATGGATATAGCCTGATCTATGGGCAGGGTTTGGCCTGGAGTGGCCTGGAGCATAGCATCCAGGTCTCCTCCCCGCATAAGCTCCATGACCATGAATGGTTGGCCATCGTGCTCGCCCAGATCGAAGACCGCGACAATGTTGGGGTGGCTGCCCAACTGCGCCATCGATTGGGCCTCACGGGCCAGACGTCGTCGGGTGTTGTCGTCCAGCGAACCCGTTTTCAACAGAGTGAAGGCCACGTCACGATTCAGGAGGTCATCGTGGGCCTGAAACACCTGTTTGGTAATGGTCTCGCCCAGGAATGTCCCGACCTCGTATCGCCCATTCGCAAAGGTGTTGGGGGTCTCGACGGTCTGCGCAGGGGAACTGGGCTTCTCAAAGGGGTCGGTCTCGCCGGTCATTCGAGCCTTGGCCGCCAGGATCGCCAGCGCGTCTTCGTTCTCCGGGTCCAGGCCGAGAGCGGAACTCGCCGTTGTTTCGACCAACTCCCAGTCCTGCTGGGCGTAGGCCTCGTCAGCTTCGTCGAGTAGCTTTTCGATGCGCCTCTGAATGCGCTCGCTGGGCATGATCGGCTCCCTGTGACGATGAGACGCAGTGTAGCAAGGGCCGATGTTAGGGTCAATACGCTGGAACCGGATTTCAGCAATCATTGTTCAACTGACAGCAGTCAGCCCTCACTATTTTGAGTTGAGGTGTGGAATCTGGCTTCAAGTAGAATAACCTTGCAGTATTTACGACCAGATGCGTCACGCTGTTCAGCATGGCGACGAGAACTCACCACGATGCCCTGTTGGTAGGCGGTCGTGAACAACCCATGTAAAATGACCCCATTACCGATAGGAGGATGGCGATGGCAATTCCCACCGAGACGCAGGTGCTGGAGTGGTTCGAGTCCCTGAGCAACTGGGGACGATGGGGCGACGACGACCAGTTGGGCTGTCTGAACCTGATAACTCCCGAAAAGCGACGACAGGCCGCCGCGCTGGTCCAGGAGGGCATCCCCGTGAGCGGCGCCCGCCCGATTACCACCGAGATGGCCCCCGACATCAGCTATCAGGTGCAGAGGTACATGGTGGACTCTGGAGAGGGTCGAGACACCGACTCGCCGGAGCGCAAGGTCTCCCGTCGGGGCGCGGCGGAGTTCGTGGGCATGGTGTTTCATGGCCAGACCATCACCCATATCGACGCTCTGTCCCACTACTCGTGGGAGGGAACGCTTTACAACGGCAAGCCCGCCAGCATGATAACCTCCCGCGAGGGCGCCCAGACCCACTCCATTGAGCCAACGTCAGATGGAATCGTTAGTCGAGGCGTTCTGCTGGACATCGCCCGCGTTCGGGACGTTCCGTGGCTGGCTGCCGATGACCCGGTGATGCCCGAAGACCTGGAGGAGGCTGAGCGACAGCAGGGCGTTCGAGTCGAGGAGGGCGACATTCTGCTGGTGCGCACTGGCAACTACCGCCGACGCTTGGAGCAGGGCGGCCTGCCCGCCAGCGAACCCAGCGTCGCCTGTCAGGTGGCCTGCGCTCCGTGGTTCCGAGATCGGGGCGTCGCAATGCTGGGCACTGACACGTCAAACGACGTCCGGCCCTCCCAGTATCCCAACATCGGCTCGCCGCTTCACACCATGTGCCTGGTGACGATGGGCCTGTGGCTGATCGACAACGCCAACCTGGAGGAGATCGCCCAGGCATGCGCTCAGCGGAGCCGCTACGAGTTCATGCTGACGCTGGGGCCGCTGAGACTCCGAAACATCACCGGAAGCCCCGTGAATCCGGTCGCATTATTCTAGGTCGTT
>JASLRP010000529.1 GCA_030743915.1 SAR202 cluster bacterium
AAGATGGGATCGACAAGCGAAGGCAAGATAACCGCGGCCTATGCCTGGATGGCCTACGAGGCGGGCGCCTACCCCGGCTCTCCTGTTGGAGCGGGGGCGGAGTGCGTATTCACCCCTTACGATATCCCCAACGTGGTTATCGACGGGTACGACGTCATCGTGAACAAGCCCAAAGCCGGAGCGTACCGCGCTCCCGGAGCCACCAACGCCGGTTTCGCCGCTGAAACGGTGGTGGATGAACTGGCCATCGAGCTTGGATTGGACCCCATAGATTTTCGTCTGATGAACTCCGCCAGAGAAGGGACTCGCAGGGCCAGCGGCCCGATACATCCCCGAGTTGGCATGGTCGAAACTCTGGAGGCTATGAAGGCGCACCCCCACTGGAATACTCCGCTGGATGGGCCGAACCGTGGGCGCGGCGTTGGTGTCGCGTTCTGGATGAACGGCGGCGGCGAAACTTCCTGCACCATCAGCACAAACCCAGACGGCACCATCAACCTGACCGAGGGTTCCGCAGACATCGGAGGAACACGAGCCTCAGCAGCCACGATGGCCGCCGAAGTGCTGGGAATCAGCGTCGAGGACGTGCATCCCGCCGTCGTAGACACCGATTCCACGGGCTACACCAGCGGCACTGGCGGCAGCAGCGTGACCTTCAAGCTTGGTTGGTCAACCCACGAAGCGGCGCAGGACCTGAAGTCGCAGATGATACAGCGCGCAGGCGCAATCTGGAACGTGGACGCGGACTCGGTAACGCTTGAAGACGGCGTTTTCCAGTCCAAAACAGACTCCGAACTCAGAATGACGTTCCAGGAGCTTGCCGCGCAGCTTAACGGCACCGGCGGCCCGATCGTGGGTCGCGCCGCCCTCAACGCCTCAGGAGTCGGAGCCGCCTTCGGCGGATGCATAGCCGACGTTGAGGTTGACCCGGAGACGGGCAAAGTGGACATTCTTAGGTTCACAATCGTTCAGGACGCCGGAAAAGCCATCCTCCCTGGATACGTGGAAGGCCAGATGCAGGGTGGGGCCGCTCAGGGCATCGGATGGGCGCTGAACGAAGAATACTACATGAGCGACGATGGGTTGATGCAGAACACCAGCTTGCTCGACTACCGCATGCCCACATCCCTGGACCTGCCCATGATCGACACGGTGATCGTCGAGGTCGCCAACCCCGGCCACCCTTTCGGAGTGCGGGGCGTTGGCGAGGTCCCCATTGTTTCTCCTCCTGCCGCTATTGCCAACGCTATTCATAACGCCGTCGGCGTTCGGATGGACGTTCTGCCCATGAACCCTGGCGCAGTCATGGATGCGATCTGGAAACAGGGGGATTAGGGGTCCGGTTTTCAGGTAAAGGGAGTGACATCGCCACCCTGAGGCCGCAGCCGAAGGGTCTGGAGTCAGTAAGGCAAACGTTGCTTTACACGCGACCAGATGCTTCGCTCCGACTCAGCATGGTGATTGACGACGTCTAGCATAAAAATGAGGATACACATGCAACCCAACTACGAAGTCGAGATGAGATTGAACGTCAGGACGCCAATGCGAGATGGCGTCGAGTTGTCCTCGGACATCTACCTGCCCAGGATAGAAGGGAAATTCCCGACCGTCCTGATGCGGACTCCCTACGACAATAATGGCGAGGCAAACATCGAGAAGGGCCGACGGCTTGCCAATCAAGGTTACGCATGCGTCATTCAGGACGTGCGCGGTCGCTGGGACTCCGATGGCACCCACTACGCGCTGTTCAACCACGCCGAGGACGGCTTCGACACTCAGGAGTGGATCGGCCAACAGGACTGGAGCGACGGCAACATCGGCATGGCCGGCGGCTCATACGTCGGCTGGGTGCAGTGGCAGAGCGCCCCTCTCCGAAGCCAGTACTTGAAGTGCCTCGCTCCCAGAGTCATGTGCGGCGACCTGTACTCAGGCCTCATCCATCCCGGAGGCGCGTTTCAGCTTAACGTCGCGCTCACCTGGGGGATGCGCACCAACGGGCGCACCGCCCAGAGCATCGAGTATCACAACTGGACAGAAGCCTTCCGCAGCACTCCGCTCATCGACATGGACCATCTGGCGGGCCGGGAACTCCGGTTCTGGCGAGACTGGGTGTCGCACACGGAATACGACGATTACTGGGACTCGGTCAATATCGAGAACAAGTTCGATCAGATTGCCGCTCCCGCCCTGGTGATGGGCGGATGGTACGACCTCTACGCCCAGAACGCCTTCATCAACTTCAACGGATTGAGGCTGAACGGGCGCACCGACGAAGCCAAACAGAGTCGGCTGATAGTCGGCCCGTGGCCCCATGCTCTCAGCACGTCAACCAAGACCGGCGATATCGACTTCGGCGTCAACTCGATGGTTGACCTCGAATCCCTGGAGCTTCGATGGTTCGATCACTGGATGCGAGGAGTCGATAACGGTGTCGCTGACGAGGCCCCACTGAGGCTGTTCATCATGGGCGTCAACGAGTGGCGTGACGAGCACGAATGGCCCCTGGCGAGAACCGACTGGCAGAAATGGAATTTTCACTCGTCAGGCAACGCCAACACCCTGGGAGGCGACGGCAGTCTGAGCATCGCAAACCCCGGCGACAAGACGCCCGACACGTTTGTCTTTGACCCGGAACACCCCGCGCAGACCGTGGGAGGAAACAACTGTTGCTCTCCCCACATCGTCCCGTGGGGACCTTACGATCAGCGTGGTGTCGAGATGAGGGCAGACGTCCTCTGCTACACCAGCGACCCTCTTGAGTCCGACATGGAGGTCACAGGCCCCATAAAGGTCATCCTGTACGCGGCCACCGACGGCCCGGACACCGACTGGACAGCCAAGCTGGTGGACGTGTCTGACTCCGGCTATGCAAAGAATCTCTGCGACGGAATCATCCGGGCGAGGTATCGTGACAGCA
>JASLRP010000530.1 GCA_030743915.1 SAR202 cluster bacterium
CACTGTGTCCCCTCGCTCATCCGGGAGAAGCTGAAGCTCAGGGAGGCGTCGTCCATCTCCTCGCCCAAATCGTCGGTTCGCTGTTGGAGCGCTTCGATTATCTGGCCGGGCGTTCGGCTTCGCAGGTTGGGCAGGATGACCTCCAGGGAGCGAGGATGGCCGCGAATCAGTCTCAGCAATTCGGCATAGTCGGGGTCGTCGCGGAAGTCTCCCAGCCTCTTGCCCACGGTGTCCAGGATTATTCGGGCCATCTGCGCGGCATCCTGCCGCACAAGCCCGCCCATCTCGACAAGTTGGTAAGCGATGCCCAGCCAGTTTTCATCAGGCTGGCGGGTCGTAATGAGTACGCGGCTCTTGCCGCCCCTCAAAGCTCTGAGGAAGTCGCTCAGGCTCTGTTTTTCATCATCAGTGGCATGGAGATCCGACTCCCGGGCGAATCCCGCGACAGTCTCGAAGTTGTCCCATATCAGCAGGCACGGGTTCTCACGTAGGTAATTCACCAGCATCTGACGCTGCTGCTCTGGAGTCCGACGGGAGAAGTCAGTGCCGAACCCAGCGATGCTTCCGATGACCTGGCCGAAGTTGGTCTTTTCCCTGAAAGAGGCCACGAACACTCCGCCGGGGCATCCTCCGGTCTCTGCGTACCACCGGGCGAAACCGTAGGCCATCTCCGTCTTGCCGGTTCCGCCGATGCCGGCCAGCAACGCCCAGGGCCGGTTGTCGTCTCGTAATGACCTCTCGATGCGCAGGATGTCGTAGTCCCGCCCGATGAACCCGAACTGGCCCTCGGGACACGACTTCTGAACGACGCCCAACAGGTCGAGTTGGCCGTCTCCATCTTCTCCATCCGGTTCGACAGGTTGTGTCTCGATCTGAGGAATGGGAATGTAACCATCCTCCTGCTGATAGAGGGCGGGGACCATCCAGTCCTGAAGCTCCAACTCCCCGATCATCGACTGGTGCTGAGGCGAGGCGTATAGTCCTCGGCGCCCTGCCGCCACAGCCGAAGTCAGAGAGTCGCCCTCGACCAGGCGCTGGTAGAAACGCTCCATGAATCTGGCAGCAGAAGTCGCGTACACCGAGTAGGACATAGCGACCACGCCCGATGCCCCGATGGACACAAGTTGGGAGGCCACGGACGAATACGAACTTTCATCCCCCTCCTCAGCGGACTGACAAGCGTTGAGGATGAACAACGGAACGTGGGCGGCAGCCAAAGCCTGTCCCAACTGCTCGCTGTTGACGACCTGCTCTCCGCCGTCCTCGGTCTCGAACACCAGATGGCCCATCTGACCTCTGGCCCCGAACTGGTCTAGAGGCACGCCACTGGGAGTACGCGCGAATACTCCGTGGCCGTCGAAGTGAACGGCATTGTAGTATCCCCGGTTGCTGTTCAGGGTAGCTTGCAGAGTATCGAACGTGGGAGGTCTCAGAACGTCAACCTCAATGCGATCGCGTAGTGGCCTGAGAGCCTCCAGCACGGGCCGTGCTACCGTGCCCAGCGGGACATCCGTCTCCCCGAAAGGGCGGGCGACAACCAGCAACACTCTGAAGGGACCATCCGGAGAAATCGTGGGAGTGACCTGAATGGCGTGTTCTGTCCGCTGTCGAAACATGCCCCCAAGGGCAGGAGCCAGGTAACCGCGTCCCGCAGTCGAGTCTCTCAGAAGCTCCCAGGGGATGTTGAGGAATTTTGAGTCATTGGAGACGACGGCCAGTTCACACTGGTCCAACCCGCTTCTCACTGCTTCCTGGTAGTAGATCACAGGCCCTGTGAGCGGGGCATCACTCTGGAGGAAAACCTGCCTGAACAGTTCCTCGCCCCACCCCTCCATCTTCTTCTGGACCTGCTCAGCGCGAAACCTTTCGGCTCCGAAAGGGAAACCGAGGTATTCTTCGAGATACCAGCGAAGCTCAGATCGATCATCATCGGTAAGTGGGTCTGAGAAGGGCTCAATGTTCAGGTATTGACGTCTCTGGCCCCGTTCAGGCTGCCATTCAACCTGAATCTGATCCCCGTCCATGTGATTGATTTGCAGTCGGTTCATTTCGGCCCCTCAATATCTCACCCACCGATATCCATGTATCCAATTTACCACACACCAGAAGGTTGTGAGCACGGAGTCTTCCTTGCTCTGTTTAAGCGTCGGCGCTACAGCGGACGGTAGGACACATCATCGGTTTGACGGCGTTTGGGTTGGTTGCTACACTCTCGCCAATCTTTGAGAGGTCCTCGAAACCCATGCGATACCCGACGTGTGGCAAGGTGAATCGTAGGCATGCCGCCTACTGTGACGCCTGCGGATTCAGGTTGGGCGCTCCAGACGGCTCCACCCTCGGCCCCCGTTGGACTGGCGACCGTCCGTTTGTTGGGCGCCGACGTGAGATGGGCGGCCTGAATGATGCTATGGAACGCGCGTTGGGGGGACAGGGCACCATTGCAGTTTTGGCTGGCGAACCTGGCATCGGCAAGTCCCGCTCAACCAGGGAGCTGGCGACGGTTGCCGAGTCACGGGGGTTCCAGGTGTTCTGGGGCAGGTGCCGGGAGGGTCAGGGGGCGCCGTCGTTCTGGCCGTGGGTCCAGATGGTTCGAGCTTATGCCCAGACCAGGGATGCCGAAACGCTGCGCGCTGAGATGGGCCTGGGCGCCGCCGATATCGTCGAAATAGCCCCTGATCTGCGAGAGAAACTCCCTGGCCTGCCGCCGACGCCCTCGTTAGAACCGGAGCAAGCCAGATTCGTCTGTTCGATTCTGTCACGACCTTCCTCAAGAACGCGGCCCGCAAGCAACCACTGATGGTGGCCCTGGACGACCTCCATTGGGCCGATCGGTCCTCGCTTTTGTTGTTGGAATTCTTGGCGGCGGAGATAGCCGACAGCCCTCTGTTGATTGTAGGCACGTGCCGAGACGTCGAGGTGTCTTCCGGCAATCCGTTGACTCAAACCCTGGGAGAGTTGGCCAGAGAGTCCGCATCGGGCGGGTTCAGCCGAATCCAGCTTCGGAGATTGAGCTGGGACGATGTCAGAGAATACGTCGAAGCCATCGCTCAGGGGCCGACCAAACCCGAGACTGTTGACGCGCTGTATGCTCGGACCGATGGCAACGCACTCTTTTTGACGGAACTCGTTCGGATGCTGGCCGAGGACGACGACCTCCAGGATGCAGGGACATTCCCGAACGATATCCCCGCCGGAATACGAGAGGTAACAGCCGGGCGCCTCCAGAGCCTCTCCGACGACTGCAACCGGGCGTTGACCATCGCGTCTGTGATCGGCAGAGATTTCGGTCTCGACCAGATAGAAAGGCTCGTGGAGGACATCTCAGAGGAACGCCTCCTCATTGCGCTCGAACAGGCTATGGAAGCGCATGTGATTGAGGAGGTCACCGACGCCGTCGGACGCTACCGATTCACCCATGCCCTCATACAAGAGGCGATTTCCGGTGAGCTTTCGGCGACTCGCAAAGCTCGACTTCATGCCCGCATCGCCGAGACGCTGGAGAAGTTGTACGCAGACCAACTCGAAAATCACGCCTCCGAGTTGGCGCAGCATTTCCAGGAGACCCGGTCTGTGCTTGGCTCCGGTGGAATCGCGCGATTCTCGGTCATGGCGGGAGAACGGGCTTTAGTCGCCTATGCCCATGAGGAAGCGCTGGCCCACTTCAACAGGGCATTGGCTGTCAGGGAGAGCGAGGAGATGGACGCTCAGGGCGCCGCGCTCCATCTGGGCATCGCCCGCGCGTTGATGCCGACAATCGAGCTTCATCAATATCATCAAGCCGACGAGCATCTGACTCTTGCGTTCGACTACTACGTGGAAAGTGACAATATCTCTCAGGCGGTGGACGTTGCAACCTCCAGCACTATCGCTCGGGCCGGTTACACATCCGTCACGGCTCCGTTGGTCCGGCGTGCGTTGAAGCTTGTTCGGCAAGACTCTCTCGAATACGGGCAACTCCTGACCCACTGGGGATCGCATCTCGGGTTGGGTGAAGGAGACTATAACGGCGCAGACGCAGCTTTTTCGCGAGCGTTGGATATCGCCGACCGCAACGGCGACGTCGCGTTGAAATTGACGGCGCTGTCGCAGGCTGCTTCCGTCGATATGTTTCACCTGCGCCTGCAGAGAAGCATGGAACGGGGACTGGAAGCAGCGACACTGGCGCGTCAGGTAGAAGCGCCCAACCCGGAGTATTACGGACATTTCATGCGCGGAGTAAGCGCCTGGTTATTGGGCAAAATCGAAATCGCCCGCGAGCACATGGAAGCCGCATTCGGTGTGGCGCAAAGACTACGCCATCGTTACCGCATGGCTGCCACACTCGCGGTTCGGGGGTATCTCTACGTGTTGAGCGGCGAGCCTGAGGGCGGGATTGCAGACATTGAGCACGCGATCAATGCAGCCAAGCACGAAACGCTGGTGTTGGGC
>JASLRP010000531.1 GCA_030743915.1 SAR202 cluster bacterium
TTCGCGTCCTGGCGATGAGTAGTTGCGCGACTTCAGTTCATCCATGATCTGGCGCAAGATCGCCTTGGTGTCGCCGACGATTCCTGCATCGACGCCACGGTTCTGGCCGATCTTGCCAGAATCCTGCATGATCTCGATGAGGCGAGGATTCTGCGGGAACATCCGGTCCGAACCGTAGCTCAGGCGGAAGTCGATGGGTGTGCCGATCAGGATCACGGTGTCGGACTTGACCAGACCGTACCGCCTGCCCAGGCTGCCCAGGTTAGGATGGTTGGATGGAAGGCTTCCGCGCCCCATCGCGTTCAGGAACACAGGAGAGTCGATCATCCGAGTGAACTCATCCAGTTCTTCTGAAGCCTGTGTCCACCAGACATCGGAGCCTGCCAGGATCATCGGGCGCTCGGTTTCCATGATTATGTCAGCAATTTTGCTGATGTACTCAGGATCGCCATAGGCCCTGGACTCGGTCCGGTAGTCGGAAGGATAGCTGATTCCTTCATCTTCGACTCTGCCGCCCACGACGTCGGCGGGAATCTCCAGATAGGCGGGCCCCGGAATGCCGCTGGTGGCATGACGGAAGGCTATGGATACATAGTCTGGGATTCGGGCCGTGCTCTTGACCTGTTCAGAGAACTTGGTAATAGGTTTCAGGAAGGTCGCGCTGTCGAAGTCCTGAAGACCGCCTTTGAGGTGATCGCCAATCGAGGCATTGCCGCCAATCATGATCATGGGACTGGGAGCCTGGAAAGCATTGGCAATGCCTGTCACGGCGTCGGTGACGCCGGGGCCTGCGGTAACAATGCAGACACCGGGCTGGCCGGTGACCTTCGCCCACCCCTCAGCAGCGTGGGCTGCTACCTGCTCGTGGCGGAAGTCGATGACTTCGATGCCAGCGTCCACACAACCCTCATATAGGGGATAAATGTGGCCGCCGTTCAACGTGAAGACGTACTTGACGCCCTCTTTCTTCAGTGCTGCGGCGAACAGCTGTCCGCCATTTATCTCTGCCAATTTCGCCTCCTAAGTTGTTTTTGCTTTCGATAGTTGACGTTTCACCTCAGGGAACTCAGGAGCGCATGCCCAAAAGGTCAGGCGCGGATTCATTCCACTGATCCTGAAACGCAGTCTTACAATATCACACCAGCGTCCCTGAGGTCGTTGATGTCGTCCCATGAGTAGTCCAACTCGTCGATCAGAATCTCTTCAGTGTGCTGTCCCAACTCCGGCGCCTCACGGAAAATACCCGATGGCGTCTCGCTGTAAATGTTGGGATGATTGCACATCTGAACCGGGCCGATAGTTGGATGATCGAAATTCGTGATGTAGTCATTTGAGATGACCTGAGGGTCGTCCACCAACTCGGTGATCCCTTGGACTTTGGCGTATATGAAATCGTAGCCGGAGCGGAAAATCTTGTCCCACTCGTCGAACGTCTTGGTAAGGAACGCGGCGTCCAGCGCCTCTACCAACTCTCGGCCATGATTCATCCTGCTATCCATTGTTTCAAATCGAGGATCAGAAATCAGGTCTTCCAGGCCCATGACAGTCATGAAAGATTCCCAGTACCTGTCAGGTTGAAGATGCATTAGTTGGATCCAGCGCTCGTCTTTGCACATGTAGAGATTGGCCAGGGCGTTTCGGGGATTGTCGCGCTCGTAGGCGCCCATGTCCACGCCCATCATCATCGCCATGCTGATCCCCAGACCCTGGAGCCACATATTGGCGCTCAGGTGGGAGGTGTCAACTTTCTGGCCAATCCCTTGAGTGTGACGAGCGACCAGAGCAGCCAGCACTCCCTGGCATAGCATGATCGCCCCGATCTGGTCGGATACGCCGCCGGACACACGGGAAGGCACTTTTGTGCCGACGGGCGTTGCTGAGATCATCAAGCCGCCCCGAGCCTGTCCGCAACCATCAAAGGATGGCAAAGCCGAGTCTGGGCCGTTGGGACCATACCCTGATGCCGATCCGTACACCAGCAGTGGATTGATTTCGTGGAGGGTGTCATATCCGACGCCGAGACGCTCAGCGACACCCTGCCGGAAGTTCTGAACAAACACATCAGCGCTTCCCACAAGCTTGTAAATGATATCCCGACCTTGCTGAGTTTTCAGATTGACCGCGATGCCCTTTTTATTCCTGTTGGTCGTTTCAAAATACGCATTGCGGTCTCCAGGAAGCCCGGTGCCCGACCTGCTGGCCCTCATCAGACCGCGCCCGGCGTCACCGTCAAGAGCTTCGATCTTGATGACCTCGGCGCCCATGTCCCCCATCATAGAGGTAGACACTGGCCCGAACTGCCACATGGTCCAGTCCAGAACACGCACCCCTTTTAGTGGCCCGGTGGTTTTGACAGCGCCGTTGGCTTCCAATTTGCACCTCCTGAAGTGCGGCTTGTGGACTCTCGAAAGGGGCCACACCCGTCGTTTCGCACGAAAAAAAAGTTAGGCGGATTGTAGCACACGCGCTTGCAAGTGGGTACTGCTATTACGGAAATGTCTCACATGTATCGTTGGAGCATGATATGTGGTCACCGGCGTCCTAGTGTCACTCCTGTGATACAATTCCCGCATTCTCTTCTTGATATATGAATCGAGCCGATCAGGTTGCAAGATCGTGATGGGAGGCAATCAATATGGGCAAAGCGCTGGACGACATACGAGTGCTGGACTTGACTCAATTCGAAGCGGGGCCATCTTGCACTGAATCAATGGCCTGGATGGGCGCGGATGTCATCAAAATTGAACAGCCGGGCTCAGGGGATCCAGGTCGACGAAACAGATCCTCACTGCCCGACGCTGACAGTTTCTACTTCATCCTGCTAAACGCCAACAAAAAGAGCGTCAGCCTGGACATAAAGTCGGCCAGAGGCAAAGAGCTTTTCCTTGAAATGGTCAAGACAGCGGACGTTGTCGCCGAGAACATGGGCCCAGGCACGCTGGAGCGCCTGGGCCTGACCTACGATGTGCTCAGCGAAGTTAACCCGAGGATCGTTCTGGCGAGAATCAAAGGGTTTGGCACTTACGGGCCGTACTCCGGATACAAGAGCTTTGACATGATCGCTCAGGCCGTCGGAGGCTCTATGGCCTTCACGGGTTACCCCGGCGGAACTCCGACAAAACCCGGTTCGACAATCGGCGACACTGGGACCGGAATTCACGCCGCATTTGGAATTATGGCCGCCTTGTGGCAGCGCGAGAAGACGGGCAAAGGCCAGGTCATGGAAATCTCGATGCAGGACGCTGTGGTCAACTTCAGCCGTATCAAGATGCGCGAGTATTATGACACAGGGGAGAACCCTGGACGAATTGGCAACGCCCTTCCCAGGACGGCTCCCGGCGACCTCTTCCGATGCAGTCCCGGCGGAGAGGATGATTACGTGTACATATACTGCCAGCCGATTCGCAGTCACATGTGGGATGCTTTGCTTTTGATAATGGGTCGAGAAGATCTGGTTGATGACGAAAAATGGAGCGATCCGCTCTGGCGTGGGGACAACAAGGCAGAAGTGGATGCGATGGTCGAAGGTTGGACCAAGCAGCATACCAAGCAACAGGTGATGGACATTCTGGGCGAGGGCGGCATCCCGTGCGGGGCTGTGATGAACGCCATAGACATTCACAACGATCCTCACCTCAAAGAACGCGGGATGATAACTACGATGGACCATCCGGTTCGGGGCAGTTTCGACCTGCCCGGTTTCCCAGTCCAGCTTCAAGACTCGCCAGTAGAAATGGAACCTGCGCCCCTTTTGGGCCAGCACACCGAGGAAGTGCTGGAGGACATTCTGGGCCTGACCAGCGAGGATATGACCCAGCTTCAGGACGAGGCGATCATATAGTTGGCGACTCGAATCGTGGTCGTCTCTGACACCCACTGCCGCAGGTGGGATGAAGTGCATCCGGATATCCGTCGCGAGGTCGCCGAGGCAGACATAGCCATCCATTGCGGGGACTTCACGGGCAAAAATGTCGTTGAAGGCATGCGCGAGAACGCCAAACGCGCTATCGTGGTGCATGGCAACTCGGACCTGCCCGATCTGCGAAAAGCCATTCCGTATGTCGAGGCGCTGGAGGTTGAGGGTCACAGAATCGGCGTGACCCATCCGGCCTGGGGAGGCCCGGAATTTCCCCTGGAAGAGCTATTCCCCGATTTCCCTGAGCCTGTTGACGTCATCGTGTTCGGTCACTTCCACGAGACCATCATCGAAAAACGGGGCGGGGTCCTGTTCGTAAACCCTGGCCAAGGCTACAAGTCTTTCATGGTCCCAGCGACAATTGCGGTCCTGACGGTGGACGGAAAAAAACTTGACGCCGAGATCAAAGTTATCGAACCTGGACGGTGAATCAATCACGACGTGATACTATTAAAGAATGAGTCAACGAAATAGACAAAACAGGTCCAGCATCGGACGGAATTTCTGGATGTTCGTAGAGGCCCCGCAGAACTTTGAAGTCACCCGAGAAATCGACTTCTCGCTGTTTGGCATGGGTCCGAAATATCGCCGGCGAGCCGAGCGCATGCAGCCTCAGGACCGGGTCCTGTTCTACGTGAACGGCATTCGAAAGTGGCCCGCGTCTGCAACCATCACATCAACTTACTTCGAAGACAACAGCCCTCTCTGGAGCCCCACGACTCGGAACGAATCTTTCCAGTATCGCGTCAAACTCAAAGCTGATATTGTGCTTGACGAAGAGGATTACATCGACGCCATGATCCTCGGGCCTCGACTGGATTACGTGAAGAGGTGGGCGCCGGAGAATTGGCCGCTGGCGTTCTGGGATCGTCTTCACCTTCTACCGCAACGCGACTTTCGTTTGATCGAAGGCGAGATGGAACGCATCGCGGCACGCAACGACAAACCAAAGAGGCACTCGACGAACAATCGCGCGTCCCACGACATAGACGACCGGTCATTCGAAGTAACCGGCGAGCCAGCGGAAGACCAGGATGAAGCGAAGTTCGAGGACATCGACGAACAAGCGCAAGACCATGACGAGGCTCCGTTCGCGGAACAGTCAGATGAAGATAGCTCAACCGAGAACTGACCCTCAGCGTTGATTCTGGAGCGTCAGTCTCCTACCGACGCTTCCTCCTCCACAGGCAGTCCGAAATTCTCGTCGAACAGTTCGTGGGTTCTCGCCAGAAAATCTTCTGGAATATCCTCAGCATCAGATGTCGCCACCAGTTCCTCAAGCTGAGGAAGATTAGTGATGTTCGGCAAGATCGAGGCCACGCCTGAGCCAGTCAACCCGAACTTGATAGCCGTCTGCCCTATGGTTGCGTCAAGGTTTTCGATGAGAAAATCAAGCGTCGCCAGTTTCTTGAGTCCCGTGGTCAGCCAGTCGCGGCGTCGGTGACTTCGATGATCATTATCATCGAACACGGTGTCCTTGGTGTAAGTCCCATCGAGAAGTCCCGAAGCGTG
>JASLRP010000532.1 GCA_030743915.1 SAR202 cluster bacterium
CGATGGCGGAGACCTGGGAAGAGTTGAACCGAGAGTTGCGACGAGGCTGGCTCGCCTGATTCAGGGCGGGAACAAATACGAAGCCGCCGTCACTAGCGCCGAAGATCAAGAGTTGATAATCATCATTCGCGAAGTTTACACCCACCCGACCCAGGCACAAGAAGTGTCCTTCCCTGTTCGCGGCGGCACTGGCCCGCACGTCTATCTTCCCGGCACGGTTCTGGGCATGGACATGGGCGGCAACGAATCGGCAGATCCCGAGGCAGTGGGCGTCAAGGACTGGTCCAGCGACGACACCGAGCCGGGAGACGACGAAGCGTTCACGCCAGTCCTGCATCGAATCATCAACCCCAGCAGCGAAAACATGGACGACGAGTTCTAGCCCGACTCGCTCCCACCCTCTTCATCCCCAGCAATAGAACGGGGCCTGTAGTACAGGCCCCATTTTTGCATAAGGCCCAGCACTCGGTCATCGTCCAGTTCTGTTAGTTGTCGAAAGAACCCCGCCAGCGCATGGGCGTGCCGCAGCTCCTCCGAACAAACCCAACTCGAATCGCCGGGCACCACATACAACAACCCGTTCTGATGCTCGCACTGCATCTCCACGCGCTTGCCGCCCGTATCCTGTTTCACTATGAGTCCGTGTTCAGCCAATTTCCAGAAACCTCACAATAGCATTGTTCTTTCACATACCATACAACCGCACGGCGGTTGAGGCCAACTGAAAGAGATGTCAGCACTCAGCCATCAGATACATCGCCATTCCAATTGTCACGGCGTCAGAGGTTTTCTTGCCGGTAACGCAGATCGCAACCAGGACAAAAGAATTCTATGATATTGTAGGACAGTACAATCATCGAACCGGAACGCACAAGGTTCTCAGACAGGAGAGCAACTTGACCGAGGCCGAATCAGGATACGTCACCCTAACACTCACGTTTGAACGTGAAGGCAACAAGTGGGTCGGAATATGCCTGGAATTAGGGACCAGCACATACTCCAGGACATTGAAACAGTGCCAACTGGAGTTAGAAGAGCTTGTGGTCGATCACCTGAACGTCCTGGAAGAAATCGGTGAACGTGAGAGATTCTTCGAGGAATGGGACATCACGGTTCATCCTACACAGACCGTCCCCAGTCAATTTACAGTTCGTGGTTCAGGCGAACATTGGGAGAGGCTGTTTCAGGAGACCATTGGCCGGTCCGGTCCATTCCTGCGCCCGAAAGTTTTCCCAGTGCCTTTCTCTGGAAGAACGGACCTAGAACTCGCAGAGGTTTAGATGTCGTCTGACATTCCTGCTCTGCGAGGGTCTCAACTCTATCGGCTATTGCTTACTGATGGATGGGAACCTATCAGGCACGCAAATCATGGCATATTCATGACCAAACGTTTTGGCAATATTCGACGGACCACGATCGTCAAAAACACCCGCGCCATCATCCCATCGGGAACGCTTGGCGCGATTCTTGGGCCGCGACAGACCGGCTTGGGTCGAGCAGGTTTACGTCGTTTGATATCGCAGCACGGTATCCGTTATAGAGAGATTGTCCGATTCTGGGAACTCCTTTCTCGTGACTTGTCGACAAATGAGATGAGCCTCCACACGACACGATTCTTAACCCGCCCACGCCGAAGTTGACGAGACGCCTACCGTTGCTATAATCACACACGAGCCTCACGAGACCCTGCAACCACATTCTCAACACAACTGCGAGGAGACTTATCGACATGGCGCCACAATTCCAGGACGACAGCATCACAATTCACAAGGTAAAGTGCGGCCCCTACGACAACAACGCCTACTTGCTGGTCTGCCCTGAGACCAACCAGAGCATCCTCATCGACACGCCGCAGGACCCTGGCGCGCTAATCGAGGCCGCCCAACAGACGGACGTTCAGGCCGTCCTAATCACTCACAATCATTTCGACCATTTGGCCGGATTCGAAGAGGTGACATCCGCCATCAGCGCGCCGGTGGGCATTGGCGGGCCGGACGCTGAGGCCCTCTCCACGCCTCCCGCCAGGCTCCTGAAAGAGGGAGACGAGATCACCGCCGGGACCCTCACCTTGAAGGCCGTTGCGACGCCGGGGCACACTCCGGGATCGACTTGCTTTACCATTGGCAATCACCTGTTCTCCGGCGACACCCTGTTCCCCAACGGGCCTGGGAAGTCAGGTTCGCCTGAAAAGCTCGCTCAACTCATCGACAGCATCACGTCCAGCCTGTTCGTGCTTGCCGACGACACCAACATATTCCCCGGCCACGGCGATGACGGCAACCTGGGTGAAGAGAAGGAAAAGTACGCGGTCTACGCCTCCAAAGAGCATCCCGCAGACCTGGCTGGCGACGTGGAATGGCTCAAGAGCTAGCTGTCAGCTTTCAGAAATCAAGAGCCGCGAGACCAGAGTCGTATGGTTCCCACGGAGCCATCTCTGATAGTCCAGTTTGAATGACATGCAGGAGTTGACGCCCCCCGACAACAACTCCATCAACGTCCCGTGGTCAATGCTGGACATGGCCCTCGGCGTCGGGGCGCTGGTTCTCAGTTTCGTGGTGTTCCTATTGGTCCTCCACCCTCTGGTCACGACGGAGGACGAAGGGTTGCGGGTGTTTCAGTTGGTCTTGCTGGGCTCGGCGATTGAGGGCGCGCCGGCCTACATGGTCTATCGACTGGCCATCAAAAGATACGGCGTGGCGCGGGATGCCCTGGGTTTTCGGCGCCCCAGAACTCGACGCAACGTCCTGCTGGTGTTGGGGACGGTCATCGGCAGCCTCATCCTCATCAGCATGTATGGAGCGCTGGTCACACAACTGGAAATCGATATCCTGATTCCAGAACCGATTCCAGAAGAACTGCGGGGCAACGGGATAATGCGGAGAGCGCTAACTGCTATCGCCATCGCCGGCTTCGTCCCGTTCGTGGAAGAGATATTCTTCCGAGGATTCTTGTTTCAGGGATTGGCATCGAAATATGGAATGATCTGGGGCGCGGCGCTCAGTTCAGCCCTGTTTGCCCTTGCCCACATTGTCATTGGCACCATGATCCCGATCTTCCTGATAGGGCTGTTGTTCTCGCTCCTCTATGCCAGGACCGGCTCACTATGGATGCCCATATCAGCCCATGCTACGTTCAATCTGGTCGGTTTGAGTGTTTCTGGCGCGTAGATTGCAGGCCGCGTGCATAGCGAGTCTGGTCTTGTTTGGCGATGTCGATGACTAACGTCACACAAGATTGTTATGATAGTGAACGCTCGGCTAAATAACCATCAACTTCACAAAACACAGAAAGCTTGAAATGGCTAACCGAATCGACACCACTCTACAAAGACTCAAAAACGCGGGAGAGACGGCCCTCGTCCCGTTCGTCACCGTCGGGTTTCCTGATATGGCAACCTCGGAGGCTCTGGCCCAGACCATTCTGGAGTCCGGTGGCGACATGCTGGAGCTTGGCATCCCGTTCAGCGACCCTCTGGCCGACGGCCCGACCATCCAGATGACCAGCTTTCGCGCCCTGGAGAACGGCGCGACTCTGGGCAAGTCGCTGGAGATGCTCAAGAGCCTTCGAGAAAAGGGAGTCGACGCTCCGTTGATATTCATGGGCTACTACAACCCATTCCTGCGCTACGGCATCGAAAAGTTTCTCCAGGAATCCGAGGACGCAGGGCTTGATGGCATCATCGTTCCAGACCTTCCTACCGAGGAGTCGACCGAGTTTCGTCAGGCATGTGAGAGCCACGGAATTCATGTGATTCCACTACTGGCTCCCACCAGCCCAGACTCTCGAATAGCCGATGCTTGCAAAGGCGCAAGTGGCTTTATATACTGCGTGAGCCTCACAGGGGTAACAGGGGCGCGCCAGTCACTATCGTCCGGCCTCTCCGGTCTGGTGGGGAGAATTCGCCAACATACAGACCTTCCTGTGATCGTTGGCTTCGGAATCTCCCGGCACGAACACATTCAGGAGATCGGACAGTTCGCCGACGGAGCAGTGGTTGCCAGCGCGCTATTGGACGCGATAGACAAGTCCCCTCCCGAAGACGCCCAGAACACGGCGAGACAATTCGTCAGGGGCCTCAGGGGACTGAACGGCGAGAGCAGCTAGAAGATATGGCAAAGATAAGAGGATTTCGCGGCGCAACCACCGCCGACGAAAACACCAAAGAGGCTATCGTAGAGGCCACCAGAGAGATGCTGGAGGCGCTGGTCGCAGCCAACGACATTGACGTTGATGATGTCGCGTCGGCCACGTTCAGCACCACCCGCGACTTGAACGCCGAGTTCCCGGCGGTCGCGGCGCGAAAGCACCTGGGCTGGAACTACGTGGCGCTAATGAACAGCCACGAAATGGACGTTCCCGACGCCCAGCCCAACTGCATCCGAGTCATGGTGCTGGTCAACACAGAAAAGTCAGCCGAGGAGATTGAAAACGTCTATCTCAAGGGCGCCGCTCACCTTCGCAAGCGCGGAGTTGACGAAACGGACGCCACGGGCCGCTCTGGGTAGCTTTCGCCCCTCACAGGCCCCACCATTCTGAGTGCGGTCACGAAGAATCTGATTGAGAGTATGAGAACGGTCGTTCCACTAGCGACCAGATACTTCGCTCCGCTCAGCATGGCAACTTCGGATCATGGAACCACACGAAATACTCAATGAAGGAGAACTCATGGAAGTAATCAAGAACGATTCCGTTGCCAAAATAGACGCAACCAACGCGCCCCTTTTCTACGGCGGGGAGGTCTCCCGACAGCCCATCGTCGGGGCCGAGAGAAGCACCTATTACAACTTCTCCCAGGTGAACTTCGCGGCTGGGGCCAAGAACAAATTCCACACCCACACCAGCGACCAGATTCTGTATGTCACCAAGGGCACCGGAATCGTCGCCAACGAGTCCGAGGAAATCGAGATTTCCGAGGGCGACACCGCGTTCATCCCCTCCGGCGAGAAGCACTGGCATGGCGCGACCGACCGCTCCGCCTTCTCCCACATCTCCCTGACCCATCCCGACAGCAAGACAGAGCAGTTCGACTAGCAAAAGACCGCGAATCTGATCCATGAAGGCGCGCCGTTTGGTGCGCCTTTTTGTTTGTATTTTGCATGGGTTTCGTCAACTGGTCTCCTTGTATCGTCGAGACTGCGTGTTCAGGTTCTTTCGCGCTGCGCTATCCGTTGACTGAACAGAACAGCCTGAGTTAGACTGCCCCGTGGCTGATTTTCAGAGATAATTGAAGTCAGGATACTTCGCGTGAAAAACCTTCGCTCTCTACTGTTCATATTGACCATCGTCCTAAGCCTGACGGCGGTCACAATTGTATTCGCCGACGACCCAGCGCCCTCTGCCGACGGGGAGCCTGCGCCTCAGATCGTTGGAGGCCAGAACGCCGACGTTGGCGAGTGGCCCTGGCAGGTCGCCGTTACAGACAACCTCGGGAACCCGTTTTGTGGCGGGTCGATTCTCTCCGACCGCTGGGTCCTCACAGCGGCTCATTGTGTGGTATCTTCGGGCGTCGTATCCGCAACTTCAACCGTTCGGGTGATCGCTGGACTCCACGACATAAGTGTTGGAGGAGGCCAGACAATCCTGGTTGACAAGATCGTGGTCCCCGCAGCCTACAACGGCACGACTCTTGACACCGACTACGCTCTGCTCAAACTGGCGTCTGATGTCACATTCAACTCCAACGTGGCGACAATAACCCTCGCCACCAGCGGCGATGCATCCCTTTTCGCGCCTGGAGCAACAGCCACGGTCACTGGTTGGGGAACTTTGTCATCGGGAGGATCCGCTCCTGACATCCTCCAGGAGGTCGAGGTCCCGATAATTTCAAACACTGATTGCGGTCAAAAAATAAGCGGGATCACCGCAAACATGCTGTGCGCAGGGTACGATGCCGGCGGCAAGGACTCGTGCCAGGGCGACAGCGGAGGCCCCCTGGTGGTTCGAGATGGGAAAGGCGGTTGGATTCAGATCGGCGTGGTCAGTTGGGGTATCGGCTGCGCAGAACCAAATTCGCCCGGTGTCTATACCAGGGTGTCCCAATTCACCAGCGACATACAGTCAGCCATGTCGGGACCAAGTTCTGATTTGAAGATCACCAAGACTGCCACTCCCACGCCTGTCATCTCGGGCGGTGCCCTGGCCTACACCCTGCGGGTCACCAACGCAGGCGCGGCCACGGCCACGAACGTCACGGTTACCGACGTTCTGCCTCCAGGAGTGACACTTTCGTCCGCCACGCCGTCTCAGGGGTCGTGCTCTGGCGCCCCAACCGTTACCTGCAATCTGGGAACGCTGGGCGTCAACGCATCCTCTTCGATTGCCATCAACGTTGATGTCAACTCCACCAGCACCACAGGCACGATAGCCAACGTGGCAAGCGTGGCAGGCAGCGAGTTCGACTCTGATACAGTCAACAACACTGCAACGGCAACCGTGACCGTGCTAGCTGCGCCTCCAGTGCCTGGAGTAACGTTCTGGGGCATTATGGCTCTGGCGATGACGTTGTCGGCGGGCGTGTTCTGGAGCTTTTTTAGAACTAGACGCCGACGCATTAGAGCGGCCTAACTGTCGAATCTCCCCGTGTGATGCTTTGACTCAGGATGTTTCCTGGGATAAACTCGCCGTTGGTTATCACAAGATCATCAATGACGGGTTGATTTTCATGAACCTACTTCGCTCTGCGCTTTTTGTACTGGTCATCCTCCTGAGTCTCGCGGCGGTCGCCGTGGTATTCGCCGACGATCCGCCGCCATCCACCGATGAGCAACCGGAGCCTCGAATTATCGGCGGTCAAGACGCCGATGTTGGCGAGTGGCCCTGGCAGGTGGCGTTATACTTGAATGTTGGATTTGGGTTTAATTTTGCCTGCGGTGGCTCGATACTCTCTGAGCGTTGGGTGCTGACGGCGGCCCACTGCGTGCTCGATTCCAGCACTGGTGTAGTTTACCCAAAATCCTTTTTGCAGGTGACGGTTGGAATACACACTCTCAGCGCTGGGAGCGGTCAGGTTGTTGGCGTCGATGCCATCCTGAGTCACGCTGCTTTCAACTTTGCTGCCCTTGGCGGCGGTTCTGATATCGCGTTGCTCCATCTGTCGTCTCCGATCACTTTCAACTCCACCGTGGCTACCACCACTCTAGCCACCAGCGATGACGCGGCCCTATTTGTCGCCAACACCACCACAACCCTCACTGGATGGGGTGTCACCTCACCTGGAGGGACGAGCGCGGATACTCTTCGGGAGCTTGAGGTGCCGATAATATCGAATTCTGACTGCGCCCAAATATGGGACGATTCCGGTGTAACCATCACGTCCAACATGCTGTGCGTTGGATTGGTTGATGGCAAAGACCCCTGCTTTGGGGACAGCGGAGGACCTGCGGTAGTGCCTGACGGCATTGGCGGTTGGCTGCAGGTCGGAGTCGCCAGCTTTGTCGGAACTGATCAAGGAAATTGCCTCCCTGGCGCCCGGCCAGCCGGCTATACCAAAGTTTCCCCCTACACCAACCTGATACAGTCAACGATGGCTAGCTTCAACGCATCCAGTTCCGACTTGAAGATCACCAATATGGTGGCGCCTACGACTGCGCAAGCCAGTTCCACCATCACCTACACCATAAAGGTGACCAACGAAGGAACCGGCGTTTCCACCAGCACGCTGATGGGCGACGCCTTAGCGGTTGGGACCAGCGCAGTCGCTGTATCTACCACACTCGGAGGTTGCGGAATTCTCAACCCGGTGCAAGTCTCGTGCAACTTTGGAAACATGGCGCCGGGGGCATCCGCCACAGTTACAATCGACGCGTTCGTGGCCTCAACAACCCAGGGCACAATCGTCAATTTTGCTGCGGCATTTGGCACATACACGACGTTCCTCCAGGAATCCGTCCTGGCATCAGCCGTCACAAACGTAACGGCCCCACCGCCACCACCTCCGGTGCCGGGCGTGTCCTTCTGGGGTCTGGTTGGTCTGGCAGTTGTCCTGTCTGCCGGTGTTTTCCGGAGGGTATCCAGGAAGAGGAGCCGACGCTTGAACCCAACCTAGATATCCGGCCTCCTCCGGTGTGTTATCATCCTGTCGAATTACTGAAATCCAAATGCGGAAATCACAAGGGGCAGGAGCGACCATGAAGATAACAAACATCGAGACGTTCATCGTTGACGCTGGCTGGAGGCCGTGGACCTTCGTGAAGGTCGAGACCGACGAGGGCATCACCGGTTGGGGCGAGTGCAGCGACGGCAGGTCGCCTCGCGGCGTCGTGGGCACCATTGAGGACCTGAAGTCTGTGCTCATCGGCCAGGACCCCCGCGCCTTCGAGATGCGGTTCTGGGACATGTACCGAGCCACTCGCCAGAGTCCCGGAGGCATCGCGGCCAAGGCCATCGCCGGTCTGGACTGCGCTCTTATCGACATCAAGGCCAAGGCCCTGGGAATCTCTGTTGGCGAGCTTTTCGGAGGCCCGACCCGCGAAAAAGTGCGCGTTTACTGGTCCCACTGCGGCACCTCCCGCGCCCGCAATTACGAGACTATCGGCGTCCCGCCTCTGCGCACCTGGGACGACATCACCAACCTGGGCAAGGAGGTCGTCGAGCGCGGATTCACGGCTCTGAAGACCAACATCGTCCAGCCCGGCGACCCGGCGTCGGTGTTCGGCGGAGGCTTCGCTCGCGGCTCAGGCACCACCGACCAATACGCCACCACTCCCCTGCTTCGCCACATCGAAAAGCTGATCGGCACCTTCCGCGACGCAGTCGGCCCGGACGTGGACATCAACCTGGACCTGAACTTCAACTTCAAGGTCGAGGCCGTCCAGCGCATCGCCAAGGTGCTGGAGCAGTTCAACATGCTGTGGCTTGAGGTGGACATGTACTCGCCCACCGCCCTGCGACAGATCAAGGAATCGACCGACACCAAGATATGCACCGGCGAGAACCTCTACTACATGCGCGACTACCTGCCCTACTTCCAACTTCACGCCGCCGACATATTCATGATCGACGTGCCGTGGAACGGGTTCAGCCAGTCAAAGAAAATCGGCGACCTTGCCGAGGTTTTCCAACTGAACGTCGCGCCCCATAACTACTACAGCCACCTGTCGTCGTACCACAGCGCTAACCTCTGTGCTGTGCTTCCCAACATCCGAATCATGGAGATCGACATCGATGACGTCCCCTGGAAGGACGACTTGATCACCAACGTCCCCGAGATCATCGACGGCTACATGACAGTCCCCACCGTCCCAGGCTGGGGCGGCGACATCGACGAGGACGTCGCCAGGGCGCACCCGTGGACGCGTTAATGCAGTAGATCAGCCCAGAATACCTAACCCACAATCAACGAGGTCAGTCTGCGTATATTCGAAATGCGTAGACTGACCTCGTTGTAATCTGTTTTACCAACCTACCAATGGCAAGAGAATCCTGAAACAAACATGAACGCGATCCATAACAAGACATCTCTAGTATATTTTGCCGACGTCAGACTGGCATACCTAGAGATTTGTCCAGTTGTACGCATAAATCCTGCCTGATATAGTGTCGCTGACTCTAGTCGCACTTGGACCTGCGATTCGAATCCTGTTATTTCATGGCAAATCAGTAACTGCCGCTTTTGCCTTCCCCTGAGTCATCCTGAGTTGCTTAGCGGTCTCCCAGATTGACTCGGGCCATCGGCTACACAATACGCCTAATCGCGAGGAGAGAACCATGAGCCGCCGCCTGAAATTTCTGACATCCACACTCATCGGGCTGATGGCGTCCTTACTGTTAGTGGTTGGCGTTTTCAGCGCAGCCGGTTCAGTTGAGTTCATCGACCCGACAGATTCCAATAAGGACCTGACATGGGCACGCCAGGGAGGTCAAGTCGGGTTGCAAGTGACAGACTCTGACCTGAACGTGGCAGTAAAGCGAGTCCTTTTGCCTGTAGACATGGTCGATAACGCAGCCACTGCCACGACCATTAAGGGTTCGAGCACCGTAACACTGAGTGCCACCAGTACCATCTCGCCTACAGCGACAACTAATACATCAATCATCGGCCCTGGAGACACTGTGTTGATCGGTGGTGAAACGGTCCGAAAAGTTGTCACCGCATCCACCAGCCCAAGTCACATCGTTCTGAATAAACCAATGCTCGACACAGGTATTGCGTTCACCATCTCCAAGGTTACGACAACTATCGCTTCTGCTAACCTCTGTCCGAACTGCGCGGCGGCACAAAAAGTCATCATCGTGGGCACTGGCAACCAGATATTTGTGTTGAACGCGTCCCCTGTGATCGACAGTGGCAGTCAATCTAATCCAATAAACCTGGCGACCCGGCTGATCCACAACGCAGATACCGTGGTGAATCACAATGACGTGTCACTAGTGAATGCCAACGGCACTGCTTCGGCAACAACATTCGTCCAAGCAGTCACAGCATCAAACGGCTTGGTAAACGTCTCTAACACTGTATCCAACAGTTCACTTTACGTGATGTACTGGGGGTCTGAAGCCAATCAAACGGGCAGCGCGGTTACGGTGGCTTCCCAAGCCGACCCCACAGGAATCTCAGTGACGCTGAGTGAATCTGGTCCCTCAACAGGCATCTTCCGGCTCAACATTCTGGCGACTTCATCAACTTCCGACGCGTCGGCCAATCCGCCATTTTTGAAAGTCGCTCAAAACGACGTGATATCGCTCAGGTATGTTGACGCAACTCCCCTGCAACTCACGTCGGCAAGCATAAATGTCGAGACCACAGAGCCAGTCTTCTCCAACCTGAGTCCGTCCGACGGAGTGCCCACACAATCCGCCAGACCCGAAGTCGAAGGAGATGTTACAGATGCCGACTCCGGCGTTTCCAATACATCGGTAGCAATCATCTTCGCAATCGATGACGACGGCGACGGCGACATTGACTCCTCCAAACCGGCTCAGGAAGTCAACGTCAGCGCCAACGGTACGATAACCAGTGTCACCGGAGGATATCACGCCAAACAGCGATTGCCCGCCTCAATGGCGCCATCATCCAATGCCACCATCTATTGGTGGCTCAAGGCGAAAGATGTTGCGGGCAACACAAGCATCTCTGATCGCCAACCCACCATCTCCGGATTCGCAGACGTTTGTCGGGAGTCACATTTCCCTGCCACCGCATCTATGGTGGGGATAAATGTCGGCATATCGGCGTCCGTCGCAGGATGCCAACCGTTCAGCGTAAAGGTTGACTTTACCGTGCCTGCCTTGGCTTCAGCCGTCACAGGTTCATGGTGGGACGCGTCGAAAACCACAACTGACAAGACGGAGAGTGACGTTGCCAAGTCAAAGAACACCAGCATCCGAGTTGATTTTACGGACAACATGGACGGCACAACGATCCAGGTCACAGATTTCAAGGTTGACGGCGTAGCGCCGTTTGCCAGTGACTGGCATTCGGGCCGTCCACAGAGTGTTTTCCTTACAGTTCCTGCGCTGGCAGCAAACGGGCGTCCGAAAATCGATGTGGTCGGCGAAGTGCGAGACGCAGCAGGCAACCCGTCCAGTTCCAGTTCTCTCGCTGCGGCAAGCGACGGTATCGCCCCTACGATGACGGTTTCAGTGACCGGCACCGGAGGGTCACGGCCTGTGACAACTGGACAAGCAACGATAAAGATCGTTTCCGACGAAGGCATAATGACTCCCGCAGTGACCGTCGCAAAAGTCGGCAACCACGACGCAACGGCTGCGCTATCCACTCCAACTATGGTTCTAGCGATCCTCAAAACCGCGAACACGCATGAGGCAACTTTCACTGGCTCCATACCCGGCCTTTACAACGTGTATGTGACGGGTAGAGACTTGACGGCCAGTAACATGGGAACCACAGGTTCGAACTCCGGCCCAATCGACATAACGTCAGGAACAGAGGCAGTCCTGTTCGAGGTGGATACTGGCATCCCTGCTCCGACTATTGCCCTCGCTAATCCCGCCGACCCCACCAGCGATCTGATCATCGACCTCAGTGATGAAGCCAAAGAGTACGGGCTGGACAACAGCAATTCTCCCACAACGAATCCGGCAAGCGTGGTAGCCAGTCACGACACACACGCCACAACTTCGATTATCGCGGCGACGTTGGATGGAGCCGACATCAAAGCCACCCTCACCACGACCGATGAGAAAATCTACCGGCACAAGCCTTCGGGCCTCACCGTGGGAACTCACACTGTATTGGTGACAGCTAGAGATGCCGCAGGCAACCAGAAATCGTTTAGCGCATCGTTCACGACATCGAACCTGGCTCCTGTGGTCGAAGCAGGCCCCAACATCACGATAAACGAAGGCTCCACCCTCACGCTGGCCCAGTCCACATTCAGCGACCCCAACACGTCCGACACCCACACCGCGATCGTCGACTGGGGCGATGGAACTACCAGCACGGCCACTGTCACCGAGTCTGCGACTTCCGGTTCCGTGACCGCCTCTCACGTGTATCCCGATGATGAGGACAGCCCCTTCACCGTGAAGGTGACGGTTACCGATAACCTCGGCGCTCCTCATACTGATTCCTTCCAGTTGGTCGTCAACAACGTCAACCCGACTCTTGCGGCAGGCGCTGACCAGACGATCAACAAAGGCGCGACACTAACTCTGGCGCCTGCGACTTTCGCAGACGTCGGAACCCTCGACACCCACTCGGCAGTTATCATTTGGGGCGACGGAGTTCACGAGACTGTGGCCGTCAACCAGAGTTCGGGAACCGTTTCAGGCTCACACAAATACAACGCCGATGGCACTTTCTACCCAACGATTGTCGTGGTGGACGACGACGGCGGACTCGTAGTAGGCTCGTTCAAGGCGACTGTCGGCACGGGAGGACCACTGCCCACTTTGCCCAACTCCACCTTCGGGGCGTTGGCGTTATTGACGTCGGCGTTTATAATCCTGGTGGTGTGGCGACGCCGACAGAGCAGGAGCCGTGACGGCGAGCCAGCCATTTGAGTCTGATTCCAAATTTTATCGGAGGGTTACATGTCTGAATACAAAACGATTCTTTTTGAAGAGAAAGGCCCGGTGCGGCTCATCACCCTCAACAGGCCTGAGACGCTGAACTCCATCGGCGAGGGCATGGAAGAGGAGATTCACCACGCGCTGGACGTTGCCGAGGCCGATGACAGCGCTCGCGTGATAATCATCAACGGCGCGGGCAGGGCTTTCTCGTCGGGCTACGACATAGGCTCCGCCCGGAATGCCGGCGGAATGAACATGGAGTCGATGATAGAAGAAGGCCAGAACGCCGCCCAGCATATCGCCCGTTGGTTCAAAAACGACCGCAAGATGGTCGTAAACCAGACCCACATTCTGGAGCTGTCCAAGCCGGTTATCGCCTGCGTTCATGGCTGGTGCATGGGCGGCGGAACGTGGCTGTCTCTCACCTGCGACATGACCTTCGCATCCGAGGACGCCACCTTCGGCCAACCAGAAGTGCGCATGATCTCCAACACCAGCTTCCTGTGGACGCTGTTGGCAGGATACAAGAACTCGCTGCGATACTCGCTGACCGGCGATCACGTGGACGCTCAGGAAGCCTATCGAATCGGTCTTGTGAACGAGGTGTTCCCAGACAAAGAGGCCATGATGGCAGAGGCGTTCAGGCTGGCCGAGCGCATCTCGATGATTTCTCCGGAGACGGTGGCCACAAACAAGTACATCGCAACCCTGGGCCTTCAGGCGATGGGCCTGCGTGAGGCGCTGACCAACAACTGGCTGCTATCCTCCATTGCGCACTCCTCCCAGCGTCCAGACTTCAACCGTCGCGAGATGTTGGAGGCGGCGATGGAGAACGGCATGCGGGGCTTCCTCGGCGTGCGGGACGGCCCCTTCCAGCCGGAGCCTTTCGGCCCCCGCTCGAAACCTCGGGAGTAATTACGATCATCGTTCAGTAGCGTGGGGGAGGATCGCTGATCCTCCCCTATCGCTAATTTGATCTCAGTCCGTGCGGGTGGGGTTGTGCGTGACGATGCCGGACGTAACCGCTTCGCGGTCGGCATCAGACAGCTTCCCGGTCACCATGTATATCACGCGCTCGGCGATATTGGTGGTGCGATCGGCGATCCGCTCCAGATCGTGAGCGACCCACAGCAGGTACGTGGCCCGACGGATAGCTCCAGGGTCGGCCATCATGTAGGTGAGCAGTTCTCGGTAGACCTGGTCGTAGAGCGCGTCAACCTCATCGTCGTCGGAGCAGACTACGTTGGCCGCAATCACGTCACGATTGACAAAGGCATCGAGACTGCGACGCAGCATGTCGTTGGCCTTTTCGGCCATTCGCGGTATGTCGATAAGCGGCTTCAGTGGCGGCTCGTTGCCCATAAGAATGCATATCTTGGCAATCCCCTCTGCGTAATCGCCAATCCGCTCAAGCTCCACCGACATGTGAAGCGTTGTGATGAGAATGCGCAGGTCGCCAGCCAGAGGTTGTTGGGTGGCGATCAGATCGATGCAGCGTTCCTCCAGATCGAACCGTTTCTGGTCGATGATATCATCGTCCTCCACCACCTCTTCAGCGGCGCGGAGGTCTCGTCTCTTCAGGGCGTCCACAGCCCGCTCTATGGCCTTTTCGACCATGCCGCCAAGCTGCAACAGCTCGTCCTGCAAAAGCCTGAGGTCTTTATCGAAGTCTGTGCGAGGCATGTTGTATTCCCGTCCTATTTGCGTTCTATGGACGCACTGCGCATTGCAATACTTCCCTTCGCCATACTGAGCGGAGCGAAGTATCTGGTTGCTTATCGATCGACGGTCGTCTCACTATCGACCAGACTCTTCGACCGCCGTCTCAGAGTGGCATATGACATGACAACGTCAGACGGCCTCAACTGAACCTGCCGGTGATATAGGCTTCGGTTCGTTCGTCTCTTGGAGTTGTGAAAATCTCGTTTGTGGGGCCATGCTCGACCAGGTATCCGGCCCTGTCATCCCCCACCATCAGAAAAGCGGTTTCATCGGAAACTCGCGCCGCCTGCTGCATGTTGTGGGTAACTATAACAATTGAGTAATCTTCTCTCAACTCACGGATAAGCTCCTCGATGGCGAGGGTGGCTATCGGGTCCAGCGCGGAGGCGGGCTCGTCCATCAGGATGACCTCTGGCTCCACGGCGAGCGCGCGGGCGATACACAATCTCTGCTGCTGCCCGCCAGACAGCGACATCGCGCTCTCGTTGAGCCGGTCCTTCACCTCATCCCACAACGCCGCCCCCCTCAGGGACTGCTCCACGGCCTCAGCCATGTTTCCGTTGTACCCATTGATCTTCAGGCCGAAAGCCACGTTATCGAATATGGACTTGGGAAAGGGGTTGGGTCGCTGAAACACCATTCCGATTCTGGAACGTATCTCGGTGGCGTCCACTTCCGGAGCGTACAGATTATGGCTGTCATACAGGATTTCTCCCTCAACCCTCGCTCCGTCGATCAGGTCGTTCATCCGATTGAAGCACCGAAGCAGGGTGCTTTTGCCGCATCCAGAAGGCCCTATCAGCGCTGTAACGGAGGTCGGAGAGATGTCCAGGTCGATATCTTTGATGGCTCGGAATCCCTCGTAATAGACATTTAGATTCCTGACCTGGAATATGAGATCGGGATTTATCACGCTAGTCCTCTGATCTGGTCTGGTAACGGTTACGCAGGTAGATGGCCGCCGAGTTCATCGAAAGCAGTATTACCAACAGCACGATGATGCCTGCGGCGGCGAGGCCTCGGAACTCGTCCTGCGGTCTGGATATCCAGTTGAATATCTGGATGGGAAGCACTGTGAAACGGTCCAACGGGTCTGTCGGGACGAACGTCAGGTACACCAGCGCGCTGATTGCAATGACCGGCGCAGCCTCGCCCACTGCCCGGGATAGCGCCAGTATCGTCCCTGTCATGATGCCCGGAATCGCCGATGGAAGAACGGCCCCCTTGATGACCTGCCACTGGTCCGCGCCCAGCGCGTAGGCGGCCTGACGGTAGGCGTCTGGCACAGCGCGGATGGCCTCTCTGGATGTCAGGATGACGATAGGAAGAACCAACAGAGATAACGTGAGCGCTCCGGCCAGCACGCTCCGGCCCAGCGCCAGAAATTGAACGAACAGCGCCAATCCCAGCAGTCCGTACACGATGGACGGCACTCCCGCCAAGTTGGAAATGTTGATCTCTATGACCTGTGTCACCCAGTTCCGAGGCGCATATTCTTCCAGATATATGGCGGCGCCCACTCCCACCGGAATGGTGAATCCAGCGGACAGCGCCATGATCCAAATTGTCCCGAAAAGCGCCGATTTCAAACCGGCTTCCTCGGCGTGTCGAGACGGATAATCGGTGAGAAAGTGCAGGCTCAACCAGGGGATTCCCTGGAAGAGAATTTGAGCCAGCAGAACCAGAAGGCCCAGAATTCCAACCAGGACGGCTCCGACGAATAGCAGATAAAAGACATTGCCGATGCTCTGACGGTACCGAAGCCGAGGAGTAAAGTTCGCTCGCTGTACTTTCATCAGTAAACCTGCCTCCACCGCCGCACGACGAAGTGGCCCAACAAATTCAGACCCAACGTCATGACAAACAACAGCGACCCCACCGCAAAGATGGTGTTGAACTCCAGTGACCCGTGGGGGGCCTCTCCCAGGCTCAGTTGGACGATGTAGGCCGTCATGGTCTGGATGCTCTCCAGCGGATTGGCCGTCAGGTTCGGAGTTGCTCCGGCGACGATGGTGACCAGCATGGTCTCGCCGATGGCGCGAGATATCGCCAGAATGAACGACGCCACGATGCCAGACAACGCGGCAGGAACAACGACCCTCAATGAGGTCTCCAGCCGTGTGGCTCCCAGCGCGTAGGACGCCTGTCTCAGTGAGCGGGGAACGCTCATCATCGCATCCTCGCTGAGAGACGAGACCATCGGAACGATCATGATTCCCATGACCAGTCCTGCGCTCAGAGCGTTGAAAATAATCAGGTCAGGAATCAGTTTCTGGATGAGCGGAGTCACGAAACTGAGCGCGAAGTACCCATAGACCACCGTCGGGATGCCTGCAAGCACCTCCAGCGCGGGCTTGATGATCTTGCGGGCTTTGCTGGGCGCGTACTCGGCCAGGAATATCGCCGTCGCCAAGCCTATCGGCAAGGCAACTATCGCCGCGATTGCTGAGACCAGCAGTGTGCCGCTGACCAGAGGCAGAACGCCGTAGGCTCTTGGTTTGAGGATCGGTGTCCAGCGCGTGC
>JASLRP010000533.1 GCA_030743915.1 SAR202 cluster bacterium
CTGGTGTTGTAGCTGGCCGGGAACTGGCTGCGGTTGAAACCAGGCTCCCCGTCCTTGAACGGCGGCGTCGTTCTCAGCACGTCAGGGCGGGTCACCGACTCCACGTGCATCACGTCGGCTCCGTGGTCGGCCAAGTATTTCATGGTGATTGGCCCGACACCCACCCACGTGAGATCGAGAACTTTCAGTCCCTCGAACGCCATCGACTTCGACGTCATTGGCTGAGGGTTAGTTTTTGCTGGTCTGGCGTTGCCGAACACCTCGTCGTTATGCTCGCCGAGGGCAGGCGCGGGCCGTCTGTGGGCAATCGGGGTCTCGCTGAGTTTGATGTACGCTCCCGGATAGGTCAGAGAGCGGCCCAGCGACGGATGATGAACCTGAGACCAGAAGTCGCGAGCCTCCAACTGAGGGTCTTCCAGGATGTCCCCAACATTGTTGCACGGCGCGACCAATATCCGGTCGGAGAATGCTCGTTCAAACAACTCCGCCTTGGTCTTGGACAGGAAGAACCGAGAAAAATTCTCCTCGACGGCCTTAATGTCCCTGGCTCCTTCCTCGCCCTGGGCCGCCAGAGCGCTGACCTCCCAAGCCATCCAATCACGCTCCTGCATGAACGCCGGGGCCATATCTTCTTCAGCCATCCAGCGCACCAGCGCAGTCAGAGATGCGCCGCCCAGGACGCCGCCGACCAGAAGGGAGTTGATGTGCCCGTTTTTGCAGGGGTAAACCGTTCTGATCCCAACGGAGCCCAGATTGACATACGGCCCCCCTCTCTTCAGGTTGACCTTGTGCAGTTGCGGGAAGGTGGTGGCATTCATCAGAGTCCAAATGACAGAGGTCTGCATGGAAACGTCCACATGCTGTCCCTCGCCAGTGGTTTGACTGTGCCAGAGAGCGGCCACCGCGCCGGCCGCGCCTTGCGCTCCGGCATGAAGCTCAGCCTGGGGGACACTGATCCTCACCGGAGGCCGGTCCTCGTCTCCCGCCATCCACTGCATCCCGCCCATCGACCATCCCACGATGTCGGTGGCCTTGTAATGAGCATACGGTCCTGTTTGCCCGAATGGGGTGATGGAGGTCACTACGATAGCGGGATTTATCTTGCTCAGGTCATCGTAGCCCAGCCCGAGGCCATCCAGATAACCGGGTTCAAACGATTCCAGCACGATGTCCGAAGAGCCGGCCAGCTCCCTGAATCGGCGCTGGCCTTCTGCGCTTTCAAGGTCAATGGTCACGCTTCGCTTGTTCAGGCAGTAGGAGTACCAGAACAGGCTGTGCTCGCGGTCGTTCCTGTCCTGATAATAAGGCCCTCTCAGCCGAGTCGGACTGCCATCGGGAGGCTCGACCTTGATCACATCAGCGCCAAAATCGGCCAGAACTCTGCCGCACCAGTTGAAGCCACCTTCCGTCAGGTCCAGGACTCGATAAGGCGCCAGCGCGGCTTCCATTGTTGCAAGATTATTCATAACAGATCATAACCTCCTGAGCGTGTGCCGCTAGTTGGCGACGCAAACCGAGATATTCAGATGAAGCTCAGCGCCATTGTAATCGAAACAGCATTTGATACCACAGTAATTGCTCCACCTGCTGGTATGATCGCATTCCATCTGAACGACTCGAATCCGCCGGCGATGCTAAGGTCGCAAGCGCCATGTTGAGACTTCGACGAAGGTAGTGCCTGCGGCTCCGTAGGTGATGCCGTTGAGTTTTCGAGCGGTGGGGTTGTCAGCGCGCTCGTCGGTAGAGGAGTGTTTATCGGAGCCGCATAAAACCTACCATGCCCGGTAGTCGTTCTCCGGAAGACTGTCTGTTGACTGGCGCAGTGGAAGAACGCCGCTTTCAACAGCGAGAGCGCCCAAAAATAGGAAGGCAACACCGCCGAGTACTCCGACAGCAATCCCCGCAAGTATCCCACCCACAATTCGAAACCTCGATGCAATAGCGAACCCAATAACAGCCATAATATCTACACTCAACAGAGTGACAACCGCGTACCAGGACCCGTGCCAAATGAAAGAACTTAGGTAGCCTTCAAAGGCTAATCCCAACCAGATCAACAAACTCGGAATGGCGAGAGGAATTGCCGCGCAAGCCAGAGCGATGCGAAACTCATTGTCTTGCCGACGCAGGTCGGCTGACCTGTTTTTCTCTGCCTCTTGTCGCTCAGCTTCTATGATCATTTCCTGCTCCGCGTCAGCTTTGGCCAGCTCCCACATGCCAATACCGCGATAGGCCTCCGCCCTATACCGATAGGCGTACGTAGACCTGGGATTGAGGGATATAGCTTCGGTGAATTTAGTGATACAGAGCTCGTAATCGCCTGATTGGAACAGTCGCCTTCCCTGGTCTAATCTCTCAGTCGCTATCCTCATTTTTGACATATCTCGACCCCAATATAGATCCATCGTTGACGACTGAAATGTAACGATATCCAGTGAGCTTCGACAGTTACACATGTACCATTGCGGTCTAATACGAGCGCCAGATTTCAATGGTAGTCCAGATTGCCGCCATGTTCCGGCGCTTGTTGAAAAAGGATCGAGTCTCAGGATCGGCGACGGGTTTCACGTCCCCATCGACAGAACGTCGATGCCCGGAACTGACGCGATCTCTTCGAGGTTGTCCACCGACTTCTTCATGTCCAGGATCGGGCACACCAGGATGTTTTCATTGGCCCGATGGAGGCAATCGGCATTGTCCAGGATGTCGGCGGAAGCGCTCAGCGTCGGGCCCCACCGGCGGGTAGCGGTCACGATAGCACGGGCTTCGACTGGAATTCGACGCATGCCATTCGTTTTGAAGCTTCAGAATGTCACCACATTTTCAACTATTCGATCACGTGGGTACCCGCGATCAGATCGTGAATACATCGTTGGTCTTCCCTGAAAATGAACAGCACATCGACAAGCCCAAAGAATGGAATGATGCCCAACAGAGTTGTAAGCCAGGCTCGAAGCGCCACATTGGGACCGAACCCGCCATTCTGACCAGAGTTCACCATGACTATGCGGATGTTGAGCGCCTTCTTTCCAATAGTCTGACCATCCTTCGAGAGTAACACTACCTGAATTATTGGGATTGCCAGCAGCGATAGCAAAGCAAGCGTGCCCAACACGCCATCGATAAGGAAAAAGATAACGACCATTATGACGCCGAATATGTATATCACCGTGTCGATGATCTTGGCCACCAGTCGCTCCCCTCTGCCTGCCAATAAAGGCCGTGACTGCGCGGCGCCCATGCCTCTGGATATGGGCTCGCCACAGTTTGAACAAAAAGCGGCGCTGTCAACGTTGGACGATCCACAGTTCTGGCAAAACATCTCTACTTCTCCTGAGTTGTCGATGGCTAATCGCCGACGCGATCGATCGAGGGAATGTGTCAGACCTCACCCCATAGTCGCCAGCACTTCGCGGGTTACCTGATACCTGAGAGGTTTGCCCGACTCCCACGCAACAAACTCCTCGATGGCGCAGTCGGCCATGCGGACGACCTCGTCTCCCACCGATCCGCCGACGTGGGGGCTGATCCAGATGTTGGGGAGCGTCCAAAGCTCGGAGTCATCGGACGGAGGTTCGGGGAAGGTCACGTCCAGCAGAGCCGTCAGGTCTGGGCGATCTTTCAGGACTCGGATGAGGTCTGGCTCCACGATCTGCGCGCCTCGGCCCGTGTTTATGAAGGTGGCGCCCTCTCGCATGCTCTCGAACAGCGAACCTGTCAGGACGTTCTGCGTCGATGGGATGTCGGGGATGTGGTTGCTGACGATTTGGGAGCGTCGGAACAGGTCTTCCAATGACACTCGCTCGACGCCCAACTCCGACGCCTGCCCCTCGCTCAACATCGGGTCGTTGGCGATGACTTTGAAGCTGAAGTCCTGAAGATGTTTCGCCAGACGTTTGCCGATCATGCCCATGCCAATCAGCCCCACAGTCTCTCCGAACACGCCGGTCCGGCTGAAAGACTTGGCCTGGGCGCCGTCGTGATCGTCTGAGTATCGGCGCACGGCTCGATAATATCCTCGGCACGATAGCAGAACCTGAGCCAGCGCCATTTCCGCGACGGGTATGGCGTTGATGGCCCATGCGCTGACCAGTACGATATCGTGGTCGATCAACTGCTGAGCGAAGGCCTTCACGTTGCCTGCCGCGTAGAACACGGCTTTCAGATTCGGCATCTGGGCAAGCTGGTCGTCGCTCAGGTTGGGCATTCCCCAGGTGGCGAAGATCACCTCTACATCTCGCAGGCTGCCTGCGTGCTGGTCGAAGTTCTTGGCGTTGACCACATGAGGATACAGGTCGGTCAACTCCTCAATCCGTTCCCTGCGGCCCTGACCGTACACGTTGCCGTCTCCGGGCGGATAGTCGTAGAAGAGCGCGGCTTGTTTGGGCACGGGTCAGTCCTTCGAGTAGGTTTTCAGGTGGTCAGGATTTCTGGATGCCGCCATTCTGGAAAATCTCCAGGACGCGATAGAGTTCCCGGTCTGACGGGTCCGGAGCGTTGTACTGCTCGACCAGGACGCCGGTGTATTTCTCGACAAGATAGGCGTCATCGTCCACCACCACATCGGGCAGAAGCGGGGCGGTAACCGGGTCCTTATCGAAACAGTCCGACACGTACTGATGCAGGTCGTACCTGTCCACCAGTCGGCGAGCGTGCATCTCGCCCGAAGCAGTCCAGATATAGAGAATGTGCCCCATGGACTTCAATGACTCGAAAATCTCGTGGACACCCGGTCTCAGGTGCCACTGGGTGGCCTCGGAATGCAAAAGCGTCTGGTCAACGTCGAAGAATATGTTCATGAATTAGCTGGCCTTGAATTGTGATGTGTCCGTCGGGAGACTATCATACCAGCCTGGATTCCCCAAATATCCATGAGAGGACACGGAGATCAGATGACAATCATCCGGCAGGCAACTTCAGAAGAGTTGAACGAGTACGCCAAGATTCCGATGACCGTGCTGGTCGAATCTATTTTCAAAGTCGATATTATCGACAGTGGATTCGGAGGATTCCAGCTTTCGGAACAGCCCGTCAAAAATCCCTGGTTGAAAAACTACGATGACGAGGGGGACGACACGAATGTGGCCGGGTGGCTCGAACAATTTGACGTCACTAACTGGAGTTTTCTACTGGCCGAGGTTGATGGCCGCATCGCCGGGGGCGCCACCATCGCCTCTCGAACGGACGGTGTGCATATGCTGGATTCCAGGGACGATCTGGGCGTCCTGTGGGACCTGAGGGTTAGCGACGCGTTCAAACGTCAGGGTGTCGGAGCGGCGCTGTTCAGGGCGGCTGTCGATTGGCAGTCCTCAGAAGGTCTCAAACAGGTCAAGATCGAGACGCAGAACGTCAACGTGCCGGCGTGTCGCTTCTACGCGGCGATGGGATGCGAGCTTAGAGGGATTATCCACCACTCGTATGCCGCCGACGGCCCGCCCGTTGATGAAGAGGTACAGTTCCACTGGTGGCTTGACCTTTGAGGTTAAGTGGCTATTCCTTCAGAGCACGCTTAAGAAACTCCAGCATCCGGGGCCACGAATCCGCCGATGCGTGAGCGTTCTCCTTCGCGCTGCCTCCCGGTGTCGTCAGGATGCCCCGCACGGCATGGAGGCTGCTCAATACTGTGCTGGGCACGTAGGGGTTGCCGATGGAGTGCCCGGCGTTCCCGTACATCAGATGCTCGTAAGGGTGGGGATGGTTGTGTTCTGACAGCCTTTTGATAACCATATCGGCCATCACGCTGGAGGGCCACATCTGGTCGTCTCCGCCTGAGATTAGGAGCGCCGGACCCTGAATGTTCTCAACCCTGGTTGTGGCCTTCTCAACGGCGTCCGAGTCCTCCAAACCCTTGAGATACAGGGGAGTCAGTGACACCGGAGTGTCCAGAAGCTGGCTGTCCTCCGAAGTGTCGAAATCCCCTCGGGTCACGAAGGGCACGGGGACGCCTTTGTAAGCCCAGGACGAACGTCCCTGTCCGGGGTCATCGACACCTCTTCCGATGCCGTTGAAGGCAACCGCTCCGGGAACGTATCCGACCACCGCCTTGATCTGGGGGAAGGTTGAACCCATCAGCAGCGCCAACTCACCGCCTTTGGATGCGCCAACTGCGGCAAGTCGGTCGCCCTGCACGGCATCGTGGGACTGAAGCCAGTCGATGGCCGTTTTGAAGTACTCCAGCGGAATTTCGACTAGTTCAGTAGGCAGATGCTCGAAGGAGAAGTAGGCCAGCGCGAACGCCGCGAATCCGTGGGACGCCAGCAGGGAGGCGCGAATCTCGCTGAGGCCACCCTCAGAGCCCCCGAAAATCATGACTCCGGGATGCGGCCCACCGTTGGTTAGATGGAACAGCGTCCCGGCGAGACCGGAGTCCCGTACCTCGACCCTGGTGACGTCCTGCGCCAGAAACCTCCTGGTCAGGGTCGTGGATGCGATTGTCTCACCGTCCGCCTCGGCGGCGACGGCCACCTCCATAGGCGACAGCGTGTTCTTGGCGAATCGGACGTTTTCGCCCGCCTCAGCTCCGGGGAGCATCGACCAGAAAATGCCCATGCGGTCCACACCCAGGTAGGTCCCTGAGAGGGATTCCTGGGACCCAACGTCCACCACTCCAGCATCGTCGGCTCGGAAGACCGCGTGAGATTGCCAAGCGGTGTCCGCATCGTCTTTCATTGTTGCAGTCAGTCTCACCGTCTGACCGGGAACGAAGCCGGTCAACCGAATACTGACCGGTTGGTCAGCCGAGGCAGTGGCTGGTGTCACTTCAATATTCGCCGACACTGATGCCGATACCTGCGCGCCAGCGCTGTCTGAGGTCATGATGGCGGCTCCCCTCTTCGCTCTTTCTACGGTTCAGCCAGACGGACGTATGTTAATTGAATCCGGATGAAACGGAAAGACGATGATTGACATGCTTGAAAGAACAGGAGCGCTGGAGGCAATAGAAAAGGAGCCGGACGAAAATATCGTCGGCTCCTTTTTCCACAGCTAATTTATCGTCCCCACGGACGTTACCGGCAGGACACAGAATTGGCCAATATTCGGTTGGGCGCCTCTAGCCGGTGATGCCCTCGGCTACCAGAGCTTCCTCCAGCTTGGAGGGGCTGAAACCTACTACTTTTTGGTCACCGATAACGGTCACGGGCGTCGTGCGATAGCCCATTTTTACCAGGTCGGTTAGCGAATCGCGGTCCAGCGAAACGTTGGACTCGGTGAAGGGAATGTCTTTGCGTGAAAGGTACACTTTCACCATGTGGCAGGGCCCTCAACCGTTGGAAGTAAATACTCTAATGTCTACGTCGTTGTCCACTTAGATAGTCCTCTCTTCTTCTGGTGGCTCGCCGTCAGATTATGGACGGCCCTCATCAGTATGTTAGATGATCGTCTCGAGAAAACGATTCAACGCCGCCATATTTGACGGCGGCATCGGACGCTACTCGGAACTCTCTTCGCGCTGTTGGCGATTATACCCTTTTTTCCCTTCGGTGTCCTCGAACAGCTCGTGACCCAGCGGAATGGCGACGTCGATAGTCTGGTCGAAAGCCTCGCCTGCCTCGTACTTGCGAAGAAACTCTTCGCTCACAAAGAACATTCAAATACAGAACCCATCCCTATTGATGTCCTCGTGATGCCGTTCGCAGGGGCAGATCTTCTTGCGATCCTCAACGGGATCGCCGCTCAACGGCATTCAAGGACAGTATCGGTAGCCGTCAATTCGTTCATTTTCTCCCAGGCCCTTCTGTACCTCGTCGACGACCTCAGGTTCCGGGAAGAACTCATATGGGCCACGCTGAACGTACCGTTCGGAAAACCTGACAGCCCTCTCGTGGGCCTCTTCTTCTGTCAGTTGACGTTTTGTTGACATCTACCATCCTCTGAAAATATGGGCGCTTCTGATATTCGAATTGAGAGTTCCTCGTATCAGTCGCGGGTGTTTTACTGTGCCGTTGGGCCGAGTCTCATCTTGGTGTGCAGGTCGCAGGACATGGACTGAAACTGCTTTGCCTGTCCAGACAGCCCTTCGATCACCGAGGGCAGGGCCGCTCTGATCTCGTCAACTGTCTTGTCTTTGGATATCTCCACGCTGAGCAACGCTGACGTTCCACAATCGCACGTGGCGGAAAAGAACAACTTTCGGAAATCGGTATTCGCCGACAGGTTCATATTGAAGCCCGACATGGGAGTGAGACCGAGTTCATCTGGGAACGCATCGGCAATCAGGGTTTGAATCTGACCGTCGCTCAGTTGCTCATCTGACGAGTTGTCGAATTGAGGATTGTCGTTAGTGATGTCCTGACGCTCCTGAAGGCTAAACCCAAACTCCCTGCGGATGTGAAAACATTGTGTGGCAATCT
>JASLRP010000534.1 GCA_030743915.1 SAR202 cluster bacterium
CCCTCCAAGCCCAGGTACCTGGTCACCCAGATCCTGGGGACGCAGGTGGAGATCTGGATCCTGGCGCTCGGCTACTTCTGGCTGCAGCCGCTGATCGGCGTCGAGGGCTGGCAGGGCGGCACGGAATGGATCAACACCGGCTCATACGTTGTGAGAGTGAATTTCGCCAGCCAAATACTGAACGACCCGAACAAGGCCGGCGTCAGGGACATCATCGAGAGGATCAAGGCCAACGCCGGCTCCGATTCCATGTCATCGGACGACCTGGTGGACGCATGTCTCGATGTCCTCGGTCCACTGGATGTTCTGGACACCACACGCAGCGGACTCAAGAACTACGCCTCCAAGCACGGAGAGCTGTCCTGGGGCGATGACGATGCGTCCTCAAAGTTCGATGAGGTGGCTGTGGCGATTATCCAACTGGTCGTTACCACTCAGGAATACCAGACCGCTTAAGACCGCGAGGCAACGGAGGCATACATAATGACAACAACAGCATTCGGCCTGCGCTACTCAACCAACGTGGGCTTCTGCGCAGACTTCGGAGGCCGGGGGTTCCAACTGCCGACCTCCATAGCGATAAGGTCCGACGGTCTGATATACGTCCTCAGCCGGGGCAAGGCTTCGACGTTACAGGTTGTGGGTGTCCAAAAAGTCACTCGCGACCATGATTTCCAGGGCCAGTTCGGGGCATATGGTCGGGGGCTTGGTCAGATGATCTGGCCCACCAGCATAACTCTGGATGGTGACGAGAATGCATACGTCGCAGACGAGTCGCTCCATAGAATCACCAAATTCGACCGCGATGGCAATGCGGTGAGCATGTGGGGAGAAAAAGGCTCGGGCGAAGGTCAGTTTGACCAGCCCAGCGGCCTGCTCGTCCAGGGCGACACCATCCTGGTGGTGGACTCGCGGAACAACAGGGTTCAACGATACAGCCTGGACGGCGAATTCATTTCTCAGTGGGGAAGCCCAGGCACGGGCGATGGCGAATTCAACCTCCCGTGGGGTATCGGCGAAGACTCCGCCGGGAACGTCTATATCGCCGACTGGCGCAACGACAGAATTCAAAAGTTCACCTCCGAAGGCCAGCACCTTGCGACCTTTGGAGAGAGCGGCAGAGGGGAAGGCCAGCTTGACCGTCCCGCGGATGTCGCCGTGGACTCGGAAGGGAACATCTACGTGGCCGACTGGGGCAACCAGAGACTTCAGGTCTTCGATTCTGATTGGAACTTCCTCGACACCCAGCGAGGCGAGGCGGGCCTGAACCCGTGGGCCGTTGAGTACCTATCCTCGCAGGATGACGAGAGAGCGGCCAGGGAGTCCTTCGTTCCCGCCTACGAGCCTGACACTGACGACCCTCACGAGATTTCCGCGCGCATGGAGCCGTATCTGTGGGACCCGGCAGCCGTCGAGCTTGACTCCGATGGCCGGGTTTACGTGGTCGAGACCGGGCGCCACAGGTTCCAGATATTCGAGAGAATTTAGTAACTAGCCTGCAAAGAGGCTCAGGAGAGGTTCAATGGGCGATAAGAAGATAGTGGTTGTTCAGTTGTCGGGTGGCAACGATTACCTGAACTGCGTAATTCCGTATAACAATCCCCAGTACGTGGACAACAGGCCCAACGTGCGCATCACTGAGGACCGAATAATTGACATCGGTGACGGGTTGGGGATGAATCCGGTTATGGCGCCGATCAAAGAACTCTGGGACCGGGGCAACGTCGCCATAATCCACGGAGTGGGATATCCGGTGCCCAACAGGTCTCATTTCCGATCAATGGACATCTGGCACACGGCAGAGCCGACCAAGGTCGGCAACGAGGGATGGCTCGGCAACGCCATCAACCAGATGTATCCCGAGCATGACAACGTGGTGGCCGCGGTCAACTTCTCGGCGGCCCTGCCCCGGGCATTGGTGGCACACGGGGCGCCCGTCGCGTCCGTCACCGACCTGGACACCTACGGACTCATGAGCCACATGGGCGAGTCCCAGCAGCGCAACGACGCGCTCCAGGCATTCAAGGACATGTACGCCCAGGCCATCGGAAGCGGGCCTGTTATGGACTACCTCAGCCAGACCGGCCTCGACGCCCTTCGCGGGGCCGAGATTCTGGGCGGCGTGACCGATAACTACTCGTCCGACGTCGAATACGCCTCCAACGGCTTCGCCAAGGCGATGAAGGGGGCGGCGCAGGTGCTGCAGGCCGACATCGGGACGCGCATCTGCTACACCCAGCATGGCAGCTACGACGCTCACACCAACGGCATCGCCCTGCAAGAAGGGCTGCTCACAGAGGCATGCGGCGGGATTTACGACTTCTACGAAGACATGAAGCAGGCGAACAAGAGCGAAGACATTCTGATGTTCGTCTTCACCGAGTTCGGGCGCCGGGTCAGGGATAACGGAAACGGCACCGACCACGGATCAGGAGGAGTCGCCTTCATGATCGGCGACGGCGTCGAAGGCGGCCACTACAGCGAGTACCCATCGCTAAACCCCGAGGACCTGATCGAGGGCGACCTGGCCTTCAACCTGGACTTCCGAAGCCTCTACACCGAAATCCTGGAAGACTGGCTGGAAATTGAGGCAAAGCCAGTCACAAAAGGCACGTACGAAAAGGTGGGCTTCCTGAAGTAGGTCCGGCATTTCGAGAATGTTCAACAGGCTGTGGTTGTTTCGACGACCGCAGCCTGTTTGGTTTTGGAGTTGTCACGAGCCCAGGGATGTGCCTGTGTCGAATCGTTGAATTAGCTGAATGCAGATGGCGCATGCGATTGCGCTTTATCAGATTTCAAATTGTTGCATCCAGAGCCATTACCGCCTGTTTGTCACACATGCGAATCAGCTCATTACAGTGAGTGTCTGTTGACCGCTCTGAGCGAAACTACCACCGTACCCTCTAATCGAATCTCAATACATTATGAAAACCTGTTAACACCGATAGATATCATATAGAACACTCATTATATATAGTTGCATGCGTTATTTCTTTCTGTTATATCTTGATAACAGATGTTCACTCTGTTCCAAGCCTTATATTGGGTTTACAGCCCATTCTTATGACTCATTACGACTAATGAGTCATACGTACCGGAAGGAGCACTATTCGTCATGTTCGGTTCTGCATATCTGGATATCGCAATTGGGTTGGTCTTCATATATATATTATTTGCGGTTTTCACCTCTACCGCCATTGAATACATCGGACGGATTTTGAAGTGGCGTTCCAGCACGCTCCAAGACGGAATTAGAACACTACTTAACGACACTTCAGGCACCGGACTTGCGAAGACACTGTATGAGCATCCACTTATAAATCACCTCTCCAAAACCGGCAAACCCTCTTACATCCCATCGAAAAGCTTCGCAATGGCGCTCCTGGACTCGATTCCCGTTGCTGAAGCGGAGGGCAAGTCAGCGATGGAAAAACTTCGGGCCGGCGTCACCCAAATCGGTGATGAGCATGTGCAAAAAGCGTTACTAAAACTATTGGACTCGGCTGGAGACGATCTGGATAAGGCGCACAAGAACATAGAATCCTGGTTCGACGATGGTATGGACCGAGTTTCGGGTTGGTATGCGCGCAAAGTTCATCTCTTGGGAATTATCATAGCTGTCGTGTTCACTGTCACACTAAATGCAGACAGTTACATGATCGCTAATGACATATCGCACAGTTCAGCCTTGCAGGACGCATTGGTTCAGGCTGCTGGCAACTCGAACATCACTCAACTGGAGTCCCAATCAATCGAGCAAACCTCCGAAGCGCTGAATAATGAAATTCAGAACATTTCGTTACCTTTGGGATGGTCGTCCGCGGCCGCTTCAACTAGAACGCTTCCAGATGATCTCACGGGATGGTTCGGGAAAGTGGCAGGGCTGCTTGTGACTGCATTCGCTGTATCACTCGGAGCCCCATTCTGGTTCCAGACCCTCAACAGGATAGTGGGCTTGCGGCAGGGTTTGCGACAATCTGGCCCTGCACCAAAAACCTCTTCGAGCAATTGACGGATAACAATTGGCGCTATCAGCGCGATGGACGGATCGACAGACTGCCCCGAGAATTCAGGACATGATTGTCGATAGAGTAATGGCCTGCTTGGTAGAGGCCAATCTGGCCTTCAACCTGGACTTCCGAAACCTCTACACCGAAATCCTGGAAGACTGTTTTCAAATTGAGGCAAAACCAGTGACCAAAGGGACGTACGAGAAGCTGGGCTTCCTGAAGTAGGTCCGGCATTATGAGAACGTTCATCAGGCTGTGGTTGTTTCGACGACCACAGCCTGTTTGGTTTATTGGGCCTGCCTCAAGCCTTGCCAGATGAGGTGTCAACAGCCAACCCCCGGCTTTCGATGTCGCCCGCGATAGTCTTTGAGACACGAAGCGCGAAGGCACGCGCAAACCTTTCTTAAGGAGAAGCGCCAGTCGTCACATCTGGCCGACTAGCAAGTTCAGCGACTAGGGTCGCGCATGCCTGCGAACCAGGCCAAAGGGGCAAGTACCATGCAGATTTAGTGCATTCACACCTGTTGCTGGAGCGAGCCATCGGTATGATCGTTGGTGACAAGGCAATGGAGGTTAGTATGCCAGAACAAGCCTATGCAAGTCTTTTTGAAGAGTTCGAAGACTTCTGGAAAGGCGTGAAGGAAGGTGGGAAGCCAGGAGAGCATGAACATTTCAAGATAGATGCAATTCTAGGAGGTAATGTCGACCAGGATTGGAATCTTGGCATCAGAATCGACGGAATCGAGAACGATACATTTCAGCGAACAAAAAAGTCTATCGTCGATAGAATTATGGAAAATGGTCCGTACACTGGGCATGGAAGCAAGATAGCGCTGCCAATTATGAAGCTCATAGCCAATACCGTTCATCGGCAAGGCTTCACAGTTAATGATTTGGAAGCATTTTACACACGCTCGAATACGATGCATACCTATTTAATGGGCGGACAGATAATGGTCATAGCGCAGTGCACAGGCGACGACAATAAAGACTTTGCTGCAGTTACGATGACTTTTTGGAAAAGCGATCTTGACCTTGAGAAGGCAGGGGAGAACATGGGATTTATCGTTCGTGCGATAGATGAAGCCCGAAAGCAGCCCAGTGATTCAACACATTAGGCAATTCAAAGCGCCGTGCGCAAGAGCATATTGCGGTGGCTCTGTGGGCGATATAAGGCCAGATTAACTGTAGTAGTCAATACTTAAGCTGACAGATGTGAATTATCCGACAGGGATAGGTTGCAT
>JASLRP010000535.1 GCA_030743915.1 SAR202 cluster bacterium
CATGCCCAAGACTCAACTTCCTCTAACTCGATAGGACTTCTCCACTCATATCGATCGCTGTCCTCGCCAGACATGACCGCCTCCTTGACATATAATCTGGCAGTCTATTCTACATTGTTAAAGTGCGGCTGTAGTACTAGCTACTGGCCCTGGCGACTGTGTCCAAGAAATTGCGCGCGCCTGCCGCGGCCCACGGCACCCATCCGGTCATGAAGAATGTGACGCCCTGCGAGATGTAGTTTTCTATGTTGGCATCGTTGGCCAACGCTCCTGAGACGCGTCCCGCCGCTTTTATCTGCGCAAATGCGTTGTCGATCACCGACTGCACCTCTGGGTGAGTTACCTGACCCAGATGTCCCATGCTTTGAGCCAGATCTCCAGGAGCAACGAAGAATACGTCGATGTTGTCCACTTCGAGAATTTCCGAGAGGTTATTCGCCGATATTATGTCCTCGATAAGGATGACAACCAGCGTCTCGTCATTGGCTTTGTGAACGTAATCAGGCACTCCAATGCCCTGGCGGCTGGTGAACATTCCGCGATGGCCTATTGGGGCAAATTTCGTGGCGTCAACCACTGCCCTCGCCTCATCTGCCGTGTTCACGTGCGGGACCACGATGCCCTGAGCGCCGACGTCCATCGTTCGATATATCGTCCCTGGTTCGTTTTGGTTCACCCGCACGACGGACGTCAAACCCCAAAGGTCACACGCTCGCGTGATGTCGGGAATGTCTGCGAAGTCCACCGGCCCGTGTTCCCCTTCGACCCAGACGCCGTCAAAACCCAGCGTGCCCATGAATTCCACCATGTCTGGCGTGGTGTTGCCAGAGAGGACCACCGAAACCTCGCCTTGCTCCAGCTTTCGTTTTACTTTGTTTTCGCGTATTTCTGCCATTGTGAGACTCCTCTTCCAGATTATTGATGCCGCCTGAAGGTTGGCCTCCGACAGCAGAGCGATTGCAATTATAGGTTTGCCTTCTTCGGGCGTCAATCGAGCTGATGACGAGAACGCCAGACGGCGCGGCGTTGTTCGACAAGCTATAATACGGGCCACGTTCAAAACCAGACGTTCAAACTGGAAGGGCGAAAGTGCGACAGGACCACAAGTATTGTCATCGATGCGGTCACACGGTTCAGATGGAAGAAGTGAATGGCAACTTCAGACCGAGATGCCCTTCATGCGGGATGGTCGTATATCTGGACCCCAAGCTGGCGGCGGTCGTGCTCGTTTCGGACGAAGACAAATTGCTGTTCGTTCGTCGCGACATCGAGCCGATGCTTGGCAAGTGGAGCTTCCCCTCAGGCTACGTGGACCGCGGCGAGGTAGTTGAACACGCCGCCGTGCGAGAGGTGCGAGAGGAAACCAACCTGATCGTCGAGCTAAGAGGTCTCGTTGGCGTTTATTCCAGCACAGACAATCCGGTCGTTCTGGCCGCCTACGCCGCCCGCGTTACTGGCGGAAAATTGAAGCCAGGAGAAGAAGCGCAGGATGCTCGATTCTTTCTCCTCGATGCCCTGCCCGATCTGCCTTTCCCGCATGACGATCAGATGCTGAGCGACTGGCGCGAAAAATTCCCGACGACGAACAACAATTAAAGGCGGGCCACAGGCCCAAACCCCCGCAGATCGCGCCGGTTGTTACCGCAATTCCCCCGTGGAGAGATCGACCAACTCCTCGGCCACGGTCATGTACATGGACCATGCCCACTCGTGAGTCGCCGTCTCGGCAGCATCATCAGCGTAGGTGTCAAACAGAACATACTCGGCGCCCAACTCCTGGATGATATCCAGATCGGCGCGCACCTGATCCACGGTGCCAATGCCCGCAACGCGAATGTCTTCGGAAACCAGGCTGTCCGTCAGGCGAAGCTTGATTCTGGGACAGATCGCAGGCACGGGTCTGCCCATTCTGTCCGCCGTTTCCTTCAGCGTCGGAACCCCGACATCCCGCAGCCATTCGGTTTTGGGACGGATGGGGTGCCAGCCGTCGCCATGTTCAACGGTCCTTCGGAATGCCGCTCGACTTGACCCGCCAACCCAAATGGGAGGATGGGGCGACTGCACAGGCATCGGCGTGGCTCGGACATCCTCAAAACTCACATACTCGCCGGAGAAGGACGCAAGCTCGTTGGTCCAAAGGGTTTTGATTGCCGCCAGATACTCGTCGGTCACTGGCCCTCGTTTGTCAAAATCGGCGTTAAGTGCGGCGAATTCCAGTTCCGACCAGCCCACGCCAATCCCGAAGATGAACCTGCCGCTGCTCATCTGGTCGAGATTCGCCCCCAGGCGCGCCATCAGAAGTGGACTCCTATACGGCACAACAATCACGGTAGTGCCCAATTCGATCGTCGAAGTTTGCCCGGCCAGCCAGGCCAGAGTCGTGTAAGGGTCATAGAGTGGCGCGGGGTAACGGCCTTCGACGTCTGTGGTCACGGCGATGTGGTCCGAGATCATCACGAGGTCGTATCCCAACGACTCGGCGAATATCGTCCAACGAAGGAGCGAGTCAGCGCTGGCCCCAGGCCCGAAATTAAGCAAATTCATTCCGAATTTCATTCTGTCGCTCCTTCTCCAAGAACCAATCGTCGAACATCCCAGATATTTTCGATCACATAATCCGGCTCGTAGCCTGCAACAGGCCAGGGACGGCCCAGACTCATCCAGGCGCCTTTCATGCCCACTTTCTTCGCTCCGACTATATCGTGTTCGGCATTGTCGCCGACAAACAGGGTCCTGCCCGCCACAGCCTCAATGCTCTCCAAAGCATGCTGAAAAATACGCGGCTCGGGCTTTCTGACGCCCAATGAGCCTGAGATTGTGTATGAATCAACCAGCGCGATGAGACCGGTTTCTTCGATCTTGGCCGTTTGCATCGGCGTCCCGCCATTTGTGACGATGCCACACCCAATACCCAGGTCGGAAAAGTCTTCCAGCATGGTTCGTGTGCGAGAGTCGAGGATGAGCAAAGCTGGAATCATTTCCAGAAACACGACCATTGCCTGATCAATATCCTTGAAAATTCCTGGCCACTGTTTGATGGCTGTTTCCCAAACCTTTGGTGTAGAGGCAAGTCCTCCTTGGTCCCAACTCTTCATCAGCGCGACGGCGTCTTCCTCGGAATGAGTCGAAGACATCACGCTGCTGGTATGGTAAAGCTCACGACAAAACCTGTCGAAACCCTCCTCACGGTCCAGGAGCGTGTTGTCCAGATCAAACAGGACGGAAGAGAAGGGCAAGTCACCGAGGCTCAAGGTTCGATCACTCCTCGTAGTCGGGGATCCACGACCTCTTGAACACTGCGAAATTGGGAGCTTTCTCGCCTGACGCAGCCACGATGTTGACCAGTTCCCATCCGCTTTCGCCCATTCGGTTCAGCACATGATTTGAGTAGCGAACGGCGTCTCCGTCAGCGCTGGACTTGAGCCGGATCACATCATACTCAAAGGATGGAAGACCCGGCGGAAGCTCGAAGTCGTCGATATATTCGAGTTGTGTAAGTTCCTCTTCAGAAACTTCAGCCCAGCTATCTTCAGGGAGCGGTGATTGACACTCGTCACAATGAGAAGCGGGACCGAGGGAATAACCGCCACACTCGGGGCAGAAGAAGATTTTCATTCAGTCTGTCAGTCCAGCTCTTCCCGAACGACGTTGGTCGTGGGAAAAATGAACATCACGCGGCGGGGTTCGTCCCCTGTGTTGGTGAGATCGTGCTGGACGCCTGCCGGAGCGAACATTACGTCGCCCGTGTTCAACACGCCCGTCTCGTCTCCAAGAGTATAGTTCATCGGCCCATCGAGGATGTACATTCCCTCT
>JASLRP010000536.1 GCA_030743915.1 SAR202 cluster bacterium
ACACTGAAAGATCAGGTGGCTGCATGGGAGCACAGCCGTAATCGCGTTGAGTTGAAGATGGACTGGCGTTTTACGTCCTCTGATGCGCGTATCAAGCTCAAGCGCCTTTATCCATTAATCCAGGACTGACATAGCACTAGGTTTGACCAGATTCTATTGGAGAACGCCAGAGCTACTGGCGTCGATATTCGCGAAGGCGCCAATGCCTTCGAAGCAATTACCGATCAGGACCACGCCGTTCGAGGTGTTCGCTACCGACGCGAGGATGGGGAGGTTGTTGCTGTCGAAGCCGGGACCGTGGTGGATGCTTCCGGCCAATCGGCCCTTCTAGCCCGAGCCATGAACTTGCGGACGTGGGACACATTCTTCCAAAATCTGGCAGTTTACGCTTACTATCGAGGAGCAAAACGGCTTCCCAGTCCCGACGAAACGAACATCTTCATCGAGTCCTACGAACAGGGTTGGACATGGACGATCCCGCTGAAAGACGATCTGGCAAGCGTTGGCGCGATAGTCGATAGCGAGGCTGGCCAATCAATCTTGACGGAACTCGGCCCTTCCGAGTTTCTCAAGCGGCAGATTTCTCAGACCGTCCGCACTGCCGACATGCTGTCCAACGCCGAACTGATGGATGGGCCTCACGTCATCCGCGACTGGTCCTACACCACAAATCGCATGGTCGGTGACGGATGGATATTACTTGGGGACGCTGCGTGTTTCGTTGATCCGTTGTTCTCGTCGGGCGTGCATCTGGCGCTGATGTCTGCGGTGATGGCCGCCGCGTGCATCCATGCAGGGAAGACCGACCCGACGATGCGAGTCCCAGCCGGCATGGTATATGAGCAGCTATATCGCAAGGAGTACGCTCACTTTCGCGAGCTTGCCAGCCTATTTTACGCCAGCAATCGGACCGAGGAGTCCTACTACTGGCAGGCCAGGCGTTTGCTGGGCGACACTGATGTCGGCGCCAGGGAGTCGTTTATCCGCGCCGTTGCGGGCCAGCCTCCCAGAGGATACGAACGGGCGGTGTTGTCTCGTGGTGAGCTTCCCTTTGATATCTCAGACATGTTCGCGGGCGTTGAGTCTGACAAACGGCTGAGAGAGGCAAGAGTCGAAAGCGGCCTCACTCCCGACCTTGTGCCTCGGATGGCCGATGAAGCCAGGTTGGAGCGCAGGCCAATCTTCGCGGAGGGCGAGTTTCAGTGGAGCATTGTGCTGGCCAGTCCCGCGCGACCCGAAGGCGCTCCCCTCAGCAACTTTGTCGCCGCCCTGGTTAATCAAGTGGACGGCCAACGCAACATAGGCCAGATTCTCGCTGCATTCACTGAGGGCGTGGAAGACCCCGAGCAGGTCAAACAAGCTCGTGAAATGGCCTTGAACGCCATCGGGATACTGTATGTTGATGGGGCCATCGACGGGCTGAAGGGTCTGTCTGACTGAACGACTCCCAACGTCACGATTGCTGCACCGCCACGCCTATCGCGATCCCGATGACGGCCATCATTGTTACGCTCATGGTCGCCACGGCGGCTATTCCGCGCCAGTCAGCCGACAGCGGGCCGAACAGCGTGGCTAGCTTCCCGGCCATCGCCATGGGCGCTCCGGCTCGCAGAAGGTCTCGCTTGGCCTGAGGCCCCGCCCGCCTCACGACCCTGTACGCGTCCCATCGCCTTGGCAACCGGGACCATCATGGCGCGACTCTGGGTCTTGGCTCGCGTCCGACCGCGAGATGCGTTCTCCACCGCTGCCCTCAGGCCGCCCTCGTCGCGAGCCCACAGCGAGCGATATGCCGTCTTGCCGCTGGTGTCCATCAGGTACGTGGCGTTGGGTTTGCCATCCAGAATTTGATGCAAGGTGCCGTCCAGGTCATCCACTGCGACAGTCCAGGCGGCATCGTCGCGGTTCTTCAGCATCTGGGCATGGTCAGATTTCACGTCCAAGCTGTCAGGCTGGGGAATGTTTTCTCCGGGATGAGCCTCACGAACATTGAGCATGACGAAAGCGATCTTGTCTCCAAACTCTGCGTAAAGTCGCTTCCACCAGCACGGAACTGGCGGTCATCGAGCAGGTGACCGAACCCAGAATCATGAGCAACGGCCGATGGCCAACGAAGTCTCGCCAGGCGGAGAATCTTGAATGCGAGCTATTAAAGTGATATCATATTGATACCACGATAGTGAAAGGATAAATCATGGTTGAGGAGAAACAGGCCCTAGCGGTGAATGGATGGCTCGTCCTCGGAATCCTGTTGGTCGCGGGCGTTGTGAGCATCGTCGCGTTCCTGGTATCGACGTCGAATGACCACACCGTAGGATCCATCATATCGGTGGTCGTTCTGGGAGTAACCGGCCTCCTTGGGGCGGGGTTTTTCATAGTGAATCCGAACGAGGCCAAAGTCATCCAGCTGTTCGGCAACTACGCAGGCACGGCCAAGGTTCCAGGGCTCTGGTGGACGAACCCCTTCAGCTATCCAAGGGTGAAGGTGTCTCAGCGCGTTCGAAATTTCGAGAGCAGCAAACTCAAGGTCAACGACCATGACGGAAACCCGATTGAGATCGCGTCGGTGGTCGTCTGGAGGGTAACGGATACCGCCGAGGCGATGTTCCGCGTTGACGACTTTGAGGAGTTCGTGCAGGTGCAGAGCGAGGCGGCGCTCCGGAACCTGGCAACGACCTATCCCTACGACACGCACGTGGATGGGGAATTGGCGCTTCGGCGCAACAATGTCGAGATTACCGACAAGCTGCGTTCGGAGATTCAGGATAGGCTGGCGCAGGCGGGAATCGAGGTTATCGAGGCGCGGATAAGCCATCTGGCATATGCCCCTGAGATTGCGGGAGCGATGCTCCGAAGGCAGCAAGCTGGCGCAGTGGTGGCGGCGAGGACTCAGATCGTTGAAGGCGCAGTCGGAATGGTGGAGATGGCCCTTGAAGCCCTTTCTAAGAAGGAGATTGTGCGCCTGGACGAGGAGCGCAAGGCGACAATGGTAAGCAACTTGATGGTCGTGCTGTGCAGTGACAGAGAACCGCAGCCAGTAGTCAATACCGGCAGCCTGTACCAGTAAACCAGACATGGCTGAACGGAAGGCTTTTTTGCTCCGGTTGGACGCGTCTCTGTTCGATGCTATTCAGAGATGGGCGGCAGACGACCTTCGCAGCGCCAACGCTCAGATTGAGTTCCTGCTCCGCATGTCGCTCCGCGAGGCTGGGCGGTTGCCTTCAACCGAGAGGAACCCAGACTCGGAGAGCGAACCGGGGTCTTGATCCTGGACGATGTTTGCCGCCATTAGCGTCCCTTGGAATGAGCGTTCAGAGTCTGCGACGACTCAGATAATCACGCCATCTGAACGAAGCTCGACGAGTTGGTCTTCGGAGACTCCGAGCATCGACTTCAGGATTTCGTCGGTGTGTTCGCTGTAGCGCGGGGCCTGGGTGACGGTGACTGGCGACTTTTCCAGCTTCAGCGGGCTTCCGATCATCCGATAGTCGCCCCGGTGGTCGTCCTTGACGGTCACGATCATCTCGCGTTGTTTCAGATGCGTGTTGTCCAAAACCTCGACGGGATTCAGCACCGCGCCACACCATACGCCTGCCGAGGCCAGAGCCTCGAACGCCTCGTACTTGGTGCGCTGCATCGTCCACTCTTCGATGATTTCCGTGACCTCGTCTGATCGGTCGCCTCGGTCCTCGTCGGTGAGGAAACGCTCGTCCTCGAACAGGTGCTCTTTGCCCATAACGGCCAGCACGGTGATCCAGAGGTCGCCACGGGTGTGAATCATCACGTAGTCGTCTTCGCCTCCGGGAGCGCATCGGAACACGTTGGGGACTCTGCCCCAGGCGGTGTTGACCTCTCCGACAGCCAGCGGCTTGATGAGGCTGATGCGCATGAGGTTGGTGATTCCGTCCTGCATCGAGACCTCGACCATCTGACCCTCGCCGGACCTGTCGCGCTGTCGGAGGGCGGCCAGCACCGCGATGGCCATGTGCAGTCCCGTGCCGGAGTCGCCCGCGCCAATGGAAACACCCCTCGGAACGCCATCAGAGTCGGCGTTGGCAGACATCAGGCCAGCGGTCGCCTGGGCTGCGGTCTCGAAGCTCTTGTACTCGCTCCAGTCTCCCCAGTTGCCGAACCCCTTGATGGAGGCATAGATGATGTCGGGCTTTTGTTCTTTAAGCCATTCGTAGCCGATGCCCAGGCGGTCCATGACGCCTTTGGAGTAGTTCTCCAGCACGATGTCAGCCCACTTTACCAGGTCGGCTAACATCGCTCTGCCCCGGTCGTCCTTGAGGTTGAGAGTGATGGCCCGTTTGTTGTTGTTGAATATCGTGAAATAGACGCTGTCGTGCTTGTTGTGCGCCATCTCCCAGCGCGTGCGGTCTCCGCCTCCGGTGTCTTCGACCTTGATGACGTCCGCTCCGAGGAACCCCAGGAGTTGGGTGCATGAAGGCCCTGCCTGCACGCGACTGAGATCGAGTATGTTAACGCCCTCTAACGCCTTTTCCATTTTCACTCCTTGGGTCCCGAGGCTAAATGCGCATTGTTTGACCGAATGCAGCCGATTATAACACTAACTCTCAAGATGGGAGCCTATGAAGTCCTGATAACCCTGGACGAACTCGGACGCTGTCACAGGTTTCCGGCCTTCCAGCTGTATTCTTTTCAGGATGAGGGTTCCGTTGCCCGTGACGATTGCTGGCTGCGCGTCATCGGCCCGGACTACATCACCGGGCGTCGCGCCGGACGGTGATCCGCTTGAAGAAAGGGCATCAATGACTTTCAGAGATTTGCCGTTCCAAGTCGTGAACGTTCCGGGCCAGGGATGGAATGCCCTGACCTTTCGCGCGATCTCATCTGCTGGCCTCGACCAGTCTATCTCGCCGTCGGCCCGCTCCAGAAGGCCCGATACTGTGACCTGAGAATCGTCCTGTGGGTTAGCCGTTATCGTCCCATCAATCCACTTGGGTAGGGTCTCGATGAGCAGGCTGGCGCCCATTTCAAACAGCCGTTCAGTCAGGTCCTCTGTGTTCTCTTGATCGCCAATGGCGGCGTCACGCTGAGCCAGGATAGGGCCAGAGTCCATGCCCTCGTCCAGCTTCATCAACGAAACGCCGGTCTGGACATCGCCGTCAAGTATTGCTGTCGCCACCGGAGACGGCCCCCTATGGCGGGGCAACAACGAGGGATGGATGTTCAGGCATCCAAATGGCGGAAGCTCAAGGACTTCAACAGGCAAAAACAGCCCGTAAGCCGCAACGACGATCACATCCGGTTTCAATGCGGCCAGCTCTGCCTGAGCCGCTTTGTCCGTTCTCAGGGATGCGGGTTGGAACACCGGGATGCCTCGCTCGATAGCCAGAGTTTTGATTGGAGATGCCGCCATCTGCCGACCTCTGCCCGCCCGACGGTCTCGGCGAGTGTACACCCCCACCATCTGATAGCCCTGGATTATCAAGGCGTCCAGAACAGGCAGGGCGATGTCGGGCGTTCCCATGAACACGATCCGCGTATCTTCTGGCTTCCTACGATCCATCAACAGATCGCCCCCCTTCCCGAAAATCCGCCGAATGAGACCGGATCGCCAACCCTGATGCCCAACTCCGAAAGCGTGCCCGCATTGACTTCGAGAACGTACGTCGCCTGGCCAATGGACCAGTAGGTCGGCAGAAGTCGGTCCGACGAGTTGGGCGGCGGGATTGGAGCGTTGGGATGTGTGTCGATTATCCTGCAGTCGGAGTCGATCCACATGAAATCCAACGGGAATCGCATACCCTTCATCCACGCATCCTCGGTTTCGCCAGACTCATACACGTAAATCATGCCAGTCATGTCGGGGATGCTGTCTCTTCCAGCCAGTCCGTCATCCCTGGTATCAGCCGTGAAGGCGACTTCGACATCGAACGTGTGATCGGCTATCGAGACTGTGGGACTGGACGAGGCGTTGATGACGATCAGCGGAGTCGGGGTCGGGCTGGCGTCGATTGATTGGCCGTTGGAGCCTTCGCTGTTCTCATCGCCGCCGAACACGCATCCACCGCTCAAGAGTGAAACGATCAATATTGCGGTCCACGCCCATATGATGCGTGGCCCGCGTTCTCGGACTGCCTTATTCGCTTTCGAAGACAATCTCATGCCAACTGAATTCTTTCTGGCTCTATCAAAGTGTGTTATATGAAAATACACCGTGGCGGCAGAAATCGAAAGGTAGACGGAGTGACAGGTGGAGGCAATCCAGTTGCGCCGACTCCCGGTCGCTCCGTGCGATGATGCCCTGGTTCTGATAATGTACGCCTGTCGCCGGTAGATGGGTGGCGGCCATAAATTCGTAGATTTCGGCACGGAGAAGGACATGAACAACGACGGCAACGGATACAAAGGCCCCCTGGACGGACTGAAG
>JASLRP010000537.1 GCA_030743915.1 SAR202 cluster bacterium
GGTCGATCTGAATCTGACTGCCGATCAGTCTCGATTCTTGAGGGAGTCTGGCTCGAATTCGGACCATAAGCTCGTGAATACTTGAGACCCAGGATGACTTGTGTTCTCCAGTGTTAGAAGGTTCCGAGGGTCCAAGTTCGCCCACTTTTCGCATGAAATCCGACCCTGGCCCCGCGATCCTCAAGCCTGCATCCAGGTTTTCTATAGGAGTTCTGGATGCAAGGAAGATCATTGGCATCGCCAGCCCCAAGGCCCTTACTCCCCTGCAAAGGTAGAGGCCGCCTCTATCTGAGTCGGTGGAATCGAAATCCACAATAATCAGGTCAGGCTTGTGAGCTTCAGCCTGGTATATGGCCTCGTCTATATCGTCGACAATGAGGAAGCGGAATCCATTTTCCTGCAATGATTGCAAGATTATTGACCGGATTCGGCAATCACGTTCCATGATCATTACGGTGCGTTGTGTGTCCGGACGCATGATGAAACCTCAACACAAGATATTTTGGATAGTAGTGTAGGGATTGGGATTACATCCGGATTCCGATAAGAGTGGATTTCAGTTGCAATCCGCTTGCGTTCGATCCTGACTATGTTTCGAGGTGACATTGGCGCCCCGGATCGATGAATGGTCAGCGAATCACCCAAGATGACCGCGAGACTGGTCTGACTGATATCAGTTGCAAGCCCCACAAGTCCCCTATGGATTTCTTCACACCCTCAGGTAGGTCACACAACAGAATTCCAACTGATTCACAAGTCCTTTCGGAATGCGTTTGCAACACGGCAAGTTAATCTGCCGCCAAGACGTGAGGATCTGAGTCGTCAAGTGGGCGATGGACCGGCACTGGCTCCAGCCAACTGAAGCTCGGGTCCACCGAATCCGAAGGACAAATCGCAATACGATTTAGCGATATGAAGAAACGTGAGGTCCAATCATGAAACCCTTTACCATTACAATGTTGGCGTTGCCGGTTGTCTTTGTAGCTATCTGGACCGTCCTGAATGTCCTTGCTCCCTTCGGAGACAAACACTCGGAAGCAGTGTCAATTGCTCCGGCTTCCGCCGAAGGGACGGGGAATGCGGGTACCAACCTTGTCCCGACAGCCACACCTGTGCCAGCGCGCATCCCGACTCCCGTGCCCGTCTCAGCGAAATTGCCCTCTCCGAGGTCAGACCAGGGATTGCTGGGTCGGGTCGTCAGGCAAATGAGTGCCAACAACAGGGCGGCTACCGATCAAAGCAGTGTTACGGTTCTGCCGCCTGATTCGACACCCATGCCCGTCCATGTGAAGGTGGTTTCTTCCAGCACCAAAAAAGGATGGCTGAATCAGGCCGTGGAGCAATTCAATGCTGCGAACATGAAAACGGCCTCCGGCAGGACGGTGGTCGTGGAGGTCAGCCATGCCAGGTCTGGCAGCTCCATGAACGACATCTTTGATGGCAAGTCCAAACCCGTGGTCTGGAGTCCTGGCGACCAGTCTTGGGTGACGCTGATCAACGAGAACTGGCGGCAACGGGAGAGCCGCCCGATTGCCAGTCAAATCTGCCGACCCACTGTCTACGCCCCGATAGGTTTTGCCATGTGGCGTCCGATGGCTGAGGCATTGGGCTGGCCGGATAAGCCTATTGGTTGGGGGACCATCGCCGAACTGGCCGCAAATCCGAGTGGCTGGGCGACCTACGGTCATCCTGAATGGGGGCAATTCCGCTTTGGTCACCCTCATCCTGCTCATTCGAATACGGGTCTCCTATCCATGACGGCCTTTGTGTATGGAATTCTTGGTGTCGACAGCGAACTCTCAGGCGCTCAAATCTACCAACCCGAGGTTGAGAACGCGATGCGCTCCCTTGAGCAAAACACTTCGAAATACGGTCGTGGGTCTACTCCCTTATTCGACCTTATGGTCGAGCAAGGCCCACGTTATGTTCACGCCATCGCCGCTTCTGAAGAAACGACGCTCCGCTACAACATCAACCACCGCGACGCATTGCGCTTTCCCCTGGCCTTCATTTTCCCTTCTGGAGGGACGATTTGGGCCGACCATCCTTACTGCATCCTGGACAACGCCGATTGGGTCAGCGCCGAAGAAGAAGAGGCTGCCACCATCTTCCGTGACTACATCTTGGCCCCTGAACGACAGGCGTTGGCCGTTGTCAACCGCCTGCGCCCGACTGACGATAGCGCCAACATCTCCGATCCAATCAGCTTTGAAAACGGGACCGACCCTGGTGTAGATGTGAGCAACTCGGTCCAGCTCCCCAGCCCGGATGCGGTGGTGAGTGCGGCCGTGATCGACCTGTTCATGATTACTAAACGAAAAGCCACAGTTGTTCTCGCCCTGGATACATCCGGCAGTATGATGGGGAACAAGATGAAGACTGCGACAGAGGCTACGGCTGACTTCCTTTCGCACCTCGATCCTGATGATGAAGTGACAGTCCTGACTTTTGACGATGAGATTGTCACACTGTCGGAGCCGGACACCGTCCGTAACGTTGTGGAGGAGTTGGCGCCTCGCATTCGCTACCTCACGGCTGAGGGTAGCACCGCTCTTCACGAAGCCGTTTGCCTGGCAGCCAGCCTGGCTGACGAGTTACAGGCAGAAGATGAGGCGCGAGGTGAGTCACGGTTGTACGGCATCGTTCTTCTATCTGATGGTGAAGATTCGATAGGACAGCCGACGGAACACCAGATGTTCACCAACTGTCTACCGGCTAACGCCGAAGCGGATGGTTTCAAGATCTTCCCAATCGCTTTTGGCGACGACGCCAACGACGCACTTTTGTCGCGCTTGGCTCTGGCGACCGGAGGGCGGCTGTTTACCGCTGACCCTGATTCCATTGGCAACGTCTACTTCACAATCTCGGCGGAGCAATAAATCCGGCGATCTGCTTATGGCTCTGAAACCACGCGAGCCCAAACTGAACAACCCCGATAAAAGTACCAGACCCCAACCAGTCAGGCTTGGTATCTCAGTCACCGTGCTTGATGAATTGTTGAACGGAGTTAACTCAGGATTGTCCGCTGAGACCGATGCGGTATTGGTGAAGAAGCCGGTAAATCGACTGGCGATGGCATGTATCAGTACCGTTGAAGATGCTCCTGGCGCAAGCATGCCTAGTGCTATGTCAGTCCTGGATTAATGGATAAAGGCGCTTGAGCTTGATACGCGCATCAGAGGACGTAAAACGCCAGTCCATCTTCAACTCAACGCGATTACGGCTGTGCTCCCATGCAGCCACCTGATCTTTCAGTGT